>CAYJHT010000422.1:0-2312 GCA_964369615.1 uncultured Desulfovibrionaceae bacterium | reverse complement strand
AGACTGTGAAAAGGGGATGACAAAACTCATAGTAACTTAATTTGACAACTTCAAAGTAAATATTTCCCCCCACTCTTTAAGCCTTTTGCTGTGTCCGTGTATAAATCAATGATGTCTTGGTCAATTTCGTATCTTGGGGGCTTTGAGCGTTCCATTCCAGTGAGTATTTTAGGGAAAAACATAATGTCGTCATATTCTTCAATATCATTCATTGAAGGATACAATATATGAGAAGGTGAATTTGGCAGTTTATCATCTGCAAGAAGGGTTAAAACGGTACTGTGACTGTATCTAAAGTGATACCCAAAGAAGAGACCTTCTCTCATATGTTCGTCAATACGGAGAATAGTTTGTGCATTATCTAAATCATAGCGGATTTTTATATCCATAAATGTTGTAAAAGCTATCCCCTTCCACTTGTGCGGAAAATCATCATCGGAGAGAGGTCTGCTTTTCAATGGCTCAAGACAATCTGCAAGAGCATGGACAATGGCAGCTAAAGCCTGAGCTTGAGCATGAGGCAATTCAAGTTTTATAGTATCTTTTTTCTCTGACATATCCCTCCCTGCGAGGCCTTGCTTTGCTAATTTCCCCAAGGGCGGCGCAAGGAGTTCCGCTGTTCGCCACGTCTAGCTATTGGGGGAAAATTCTATTTGTTTGCGTATGTCATGGCGTCACTGTTCCCTGCTCCAATTCCATACACACGCGCAAGGCGTCATTCATGGCTCGTTGGTAGCCTTTCCCTTTGCCTTGGTAATATTCTACAATGTCGGCGTCGTAACGTACTGTCAGCGACTTCTTAGGGCGGCGCTGTTTGAAGTTTTGCAGTTTCTCTAAGATTGTTTCCCCCGGCAAGTCGTGAAGGCGCACGGCGTCTTTCCATTGCGCCCCCCATTGTATGCTGGCGAGGGGCTGTGCGTCGGGGTCAGAGAGGGCATTGGCGTGAGCTTCTTCGTCTGTCATGTTGCGCAAATGTTCTATCTCATTATCTCTTTTGTCTGTGTTTTGCATAGTCTATCCTTTCGTGTTTGTCGGCTTTTCTGGCAGATATGATGCGGGTATGAGTGCGCTCTGTAAAAATTGTCACGATAACAACGGCATCGTCCAGCATGGCAAGGAGCTGAAAGCGTTCCTCGTCCTCACTGTGAAGCGTGTCCTCTTGCAGAACACCATACACATCGGCAAAGGCATCGACGGCAGTTTCAAAGCTTATTCCGTGTTTTTTGAGATTGCTTGTGGCCTTGGCCTCGTCCCATTCAAAAACTCCGTAGAGTGTGCGATGGTACTTCGTCATTATGTAACTACACTTTGTTGTCTGTCAACCATATTCTATCCCCGTTTCCGTCCACGTCCAAAGTGAAGCACCTTTGCTTGTGGCTCTTCCTGTTTGCCTTCTTGTTGAGGTGGCGGCGTGGCATTGACCGCTATGTCCATACAATCATCAATGACACTGGCGGCCTTTTTGACTGCTTCGTCGGCAAGGTGTGCGTAACGCTGCGTCATTTGAGGGCTGCCGTGTGTCATGAGCTTTTGCAGGGTGAACAAGTCTACTTTGCCACTGGACGCAAGCCACGATGCGTATGTGTGTCGCAATCCATGGAATGGGCGAAAGTCGGCGGGCAGGTCGGCGGCCTTTTGAATGCGTTTTATGAACGCGCGGCATTCGGTGCGCTTTCCACCATTCACGGGAGAGGGGAACAGGTAGGCACTGCCCATGGGGGTGATACTTTCAAGGACAGCGCGGGCGGCGGCGGTCATGGGGATGGTGGTCGTCTTTCCGCTCTTGGCTTCTTCGCCTCTTAAGGTGATGTATCCTTTCTGAAAGTCCAAGTCTTGCCATTGAAGGCCAAACAGTGCGCCACGTCTCATGCTGGTGGTGAGGGCAAGGCGCATCATGCTTGCAAGGTTCTGGTCAACATCGGCGTCAAGGGCATTCAAGAGGGCTTTGGCCTGCTCCGGTGTGAGGCATTCGGTCTTTTGATTGTCCAGCTCCGGCAAGGAGTAATGCAGTTTTGAAATGTCAGGGACGGAACACAAGCCTTTCTTTGCGCCATAGCGAATGATGCGGCGTACCAAGGAGAGGACATGCTTGACAGTCTGCGGCGACTTGCCTTTCTCCACAAGGGCATTGCGTATGGCGTCTATGTGTGCGGTGCGTATTTGGTCGGGCGTCCTGTGTCCGATGCTTGGTAGGACATGCTTCATATAAGACTTGTCCGTGAGATACACAGCACGATCTTTATGGTCGGGGTCGGCATTATATAGTAAGTCAAAATAAAAACTAGTAATTTATAAGAAAACATGCTACAATA
>CAYJHT010000421.1:0-2313 GCA_964369615.1 uncultured Desulfovibrionaceae bacterium | reverse complement strand
AATCAATTGCGACACCATGGACGTGAACGCGTCGCAAAAAATCACGCTTACGACACCGCTCACGGAAATCACGGGCAGTATCATCAGCGGCACAGGCAGCGGCGGCGGTTTCGTGAGTATCAATGGCGATATTGACCAGAAAGGCAGCCACACGAGTACGGGCGACCAAGTGGCGGCTGGCATAAGCCAGACAGGCCATGTGCATGGTGGCATCATGCCCGGCGGCGATACCACAGCAAAACCACAATAAGGGGGGAATATGATGACAATATCAATAGTTTTAGCCGCATGCATTTTGGGTGCGTGTGAAATTTTGAAAGGGGCTGTCCGCGCGTGTGTGGAGTGCTATAAAGAACGTAAAGGGCGCGTCTTGTTAAAAATGCGCAGCAGGACATACACATGGGAAACGCTCACATGCAGAGAATGCGGCGGACGCGTACATGATGACGGCGTGTGGCTTTTTTGTAAAAAATGTGGAGAGAGGTGGTAATTATGGAGGTACTCATGACGGAAGCACAGGGCAATACGCCAAGAAGATATAGTGTGTACACTCGCGGTGGAGGAATGTTGCATATGGCAAGCGATGGTAGTCTTTACGCATCCTTTCAGTCTGTAAACCTCTCTGGCGTAGGTGAGGCGCGTTTGTACACTGAAGTAGAAGTTTTTGCACAAGCGTTGGAACGAGCCTACCGCGAAGGATTTGAAACAGGTTTTTCAAGTGCAGTTGATGGTTTTTCAGATATTCAAAAATTGTTGATGGAAGGGGAAAATGATGTGTGACACAGGCAATCGTTTTACGCTCACAACCACACAAGGCGGCGCCATGCTCATTATGGACAATAGCAATGGCAGCATCGTGTGTACCATGGCAAACGTCAAGCGGATGCGTCAACACACTGAAAATATGGCGATGGTTATGTGCGATGCGCTCAATGCGGCTGTGGATGTGAAGGTAAAAAGTGACTCGAAGGAGGGGGAATAATGAAAAAAATGCTCTTGGCTTTGATGCTCTTGGCTTTGACGCTTGTGCCCGGCTGTGAGTTGCGTGAGGTGGACGACACAGCAGCAAAACAGCGTTTTCATGAGGCAAGAATGGATTTTTTATGCATTAACAACGTGGAATATGCCGTGTATGACCATGGGCGCGGCGTAGCCATGACGGTGTTGTATAACTATAACGGCAGCGTCAAGCAGTGCGGGTGGGAAGAGCTATGACCTTCTGGCTTGTGTACCTCTTGGTATCGTTTTTCTTTTTGTTTGAGGAGTAGCTTATGACACAAACAAAACCGACAATCAGTATTACAGCCATGTGCTTTCACCCTAAGTTTGCCATTCTGACGCCCTGCGGCGGCATAGATACTTTCTGTATAGAGCTGTGCGCGGGCATGTATGGTGTCTTTATGAAGGAGGCCTTGACCTTCTTGCCGGAAGACATACTAAAGTCCGGTATTGTTGAAAAGTCCTCTGTGTTTACGCTCATAGGAATAGAAGAGAAAGCACGTTTTCCAGTCCTTTGTCCAACAACTTCTCTGTGGGGTGTATGATTGATGTGAAAAGCCCCGCACGGAGAGGTGCGGGGCTTTGTTAAAGGGTTATTTGCTGGGTTTTGGCTGCCCATCCTTCACGATACCGCGACCTTCTGTCGATGGAGTGTGTACCGTAGACGGCTTGGGCGCCCTAGGTGGTGGCGGTGGCGGTGGGCTAGGTTTTTTGTCTGCCATTGCTATCACCTCCTTTTTGGCGCTAGTTGCCCCAAAATGTGGTCAATGCGGCATAAAATGCAAGTGCCGTAGAAAGCATTGCCAATAAAAGCAAGTACGAAATGATTCTAAGCTTTTTTCCCACAACATTGTTTTGCTTTCTGTGTGATTCTATGGATTTTTCAAGTTCCACAATTTGCATGACATAGGTGGTGTTGACAAGTTCTGTTCCATCAGCCTCTTCATAGGCTTTGTCGCAAAGCTGGACATAAGTGGATTGATACGGAAATAAAACAAGACCTCGCCCGCGCATCGTATCTGCGGCGAACACAAATGCAACAAGAGACAAGGCAAAAGCAACCGTGGCAAATATAAAAAATATAGCGTTTGGATGTATTGCTGGCAGGAATAATGACGTTTTTCCTACCCATATGGGGGAAAGTAAACTGAACTGCGCGGCAAGAATGGTAGCGGAAAGCCAAAGATAGGTCTTTAAAATGCCTGTTTGCCTGTTTCTCCAGTCCAACGACTCGACCTTGTATTCTTCCCGCGCTGCACCCAAGATGGATAAAAGATTTTCTTTGTATATTTTTTCGTTAAACTCACTCATGAA
>CAYJHT010000420.1:0-2325 GCA_964369615.1 uncultured Desulfovibrionaceae bacterium | reverse complement strand
AAAGGTATCCTAAACGAAAATGGAGTGTCTAAAAAACCCTAGACCGATACAGGAGGTGTCATTTTTGACAAAGTCTTCAGTCTCTTTGTCGATAACAAAAACGCCGTCATTGTTTTTCTTTTTTATGTAATAATCCAGCCTTTTGTCGATTATGCCTGTACCTTGAGCACGACCATCAAAAACGTCGGAAAAGTTTGTCTTGAAAACAGACACAGAAAACTTGTCCAACAGTTCAGAGGCCGATTCACGATTTTTTGTAAACTTGCGCACATACTCATAGGCAAGCTGCGCAATGGGCACGCCGAAAAAGTTGTATGCAGGCTTGTACAGAAGGGGCGCTTCCTTGCCAACAAAGTACAAAAAGCGGCTCTTGTGTATTTCCTTGCCGAGAATCATCCACGTCTCCGGCTGAAAATAGTCGTGGCGTGTGGGGTCGGACGAATTGTAGAGGCCCGGGTATATATTGAGCGGGTCAATGACTGTAAAGCGCTTAAAAGCCTCTTTAGGAAATGTGGCAGGGTCAAGAATAAGCGGCGCTTTCAAAAGTTCAAGGTCGGAATTATTGCCCATATCAATGAACACAAGGCAGCCGCCATAGTAGCCGATTTTCTTGGCTGCTTCTCTAAACACTCTTTGCACTTCATAGTTCACAAAGTCCGTTTGCAGCTCTTGAATGACGGCTTCTTGGGCTTCCGTGTCGCCGTGCCCTGCGTAAGTGATACTTACAAACTCCCGTGTCATTTCGCCGGCAAGCGTTTCAACGCCCGATGAAATAAGCGAGTTTTGCGACAAGTGCTGCAAAAAGGGATAGCCTAAAAAGGCGCTCATACTCCCGCCCATGCCGCACACTGTGCCATACATATCTCTGTAGGAAGAGGGAAGCGCCGCGTCCATGGCCATGCGCACATCGTCACCATGAAGGGTGTGCGGGTGTATGTATGTGCCCTCAGTATGAACTTGCACCCCATGCTCTTCACTCTTAAAATGAAGCTTTTTTCTTTTCTTTTTCATACATACTCCGTTAAAATTTCATTGCCCTCTTGCCGCGGATATGTTTGTCAAGCGCATAGCGGATAGCGTCAATACAGTGATTATGCCTATCTTCAATAACGGGCATGATTTCGCTTGTTTTAGGGTCAACTTTGAACTTATAGTTCTTAAATTCGGCGATGGTGTGCTTGCACCGCTGATGTACATAGATTTTATCAAAGGCTCTCATGATGTTGATTCCATCCATAACAGAACCAGCCCACTTTTTTGCCCCCTCTATGTTGAAGCCCTGCTTCTTCATATAGTCGATGGTCTGTGGTTGGGAGCAGTCGGCCATGATTTTCTGTCTTTCCACGGTATCCATCCCTCTATAGAAGTCCGGCAACTGGTCAAGGCCGACGCCCACAGCGTAAAGCTCTTTATCAATATAGAGCGAGTTTTTATCCATATAGCATCGTACAAGCGTATTGGGGTCATTTGCAAATCCCCAGTCCGCACCAAAGAGGAAGTAGGCACTTGGGGGCGCCTCAAACTCTGCCACTTCAAACTTGCCTTTGAAAATTTGCGCGTCGCTGTACCTGCGGCACTCACCCAGCCAGATATTTCTATAGGCGTCCTCGTCAACGCCCTTCAAGTGCTCCATTTCCGCGCGGAGCACGTCGGGGAACCACGGATTTTCCGTATAATTGACAAGCTTCACAAGGCTTTGTGGCGGTGTTTCCGTGACAAAACGCCTGTACACCTCGTCCGTCTCAAGGTCGGGGTTGAATGAAATCCATATTTCCGACCCTTCCTTTCTGATGGTGGGCACAAGCACATCAAGGCTGCGCTTGCTCACGCTGTGGCCTTCCTCAATCCAGCAATAATCCACGCCTTCAATGGATTTTATTTTACTGACTTCGTGATGCAATCCGTGAAAGAAGAACACTGTCCCGTTACGCCCACGGATACGCCGTTCTGTGACGCTGTAAAAGTCCGTAAGTTCAAGGCGCTCTATGGTTTGGGCAAGGAGCTTGTGGACTGATTCTGCTATGGATGTTTGAAACTCGCGAGTGCAGAGAACGCGGATGGGCGACTGAACGCCCTTGATAAGCAGCGCCGCTGCGAACTGCCACGACTTGGCACCGCCACGCCCACCGTAGAAAATTTTATAACGATGCGACGAAAAAAGCCCCTCAAACGCGCGCGGAAACTCACAAGGCACGCGCCGTACTTCACCCGTGGGCTTGGCTATGGGCTTAAAAAGCCACTGTTCTTGTCGTGGTGCCTGTCGTGGTGCCTGTCGTGGTGCCTGTCGTGGTGCCTTTTTCTTCATGTCGTGCTCATTTTATTTGA
>CAYJHT010000419.1:0-2325 GCA_964369615.1 uncultured Desulfovibrionaceae bacterium | reverse complement strand
CTGATAAGGACGCTGAAAAAAAAGACGGCGATAAAAAAGACGGTGATAAAAAAGATGATGACAAAAAGGAAGGCGACAAAAAAGATGGCGACAAAAAAGATGGCGACAAAAAAGATGATGACAAAAAGGATGCCAAACCGCCCAAGAAAGCGCTGACCGTCACCATCGGCTTTTCCGTCGTCCTTACGACATGCATTGTCCTTGCCTGTGGTATCCTTGTAGCCTTTGTCTTGGGCGTCATGGTGGGTCGTGGTGACAATCTTGAGCACGAGATGGCACCGCTAGCGGATTTTCTCCCCAATGATTCGATGAACGCGCACGTTCAAGCACCCTATCCCGGTAGCAGAGCGCCTCAAGCGGTGATGAGTCCGGAAGAGCTGCGCTATGCAGTATCGCTCAAAGCGCGACCCGAAATGTCACAAACGATGGAAGGCAGCGACACTGCCATAGCCACACCGCCTGCGCCCGTTGCACCGGTGCTCGAACAAGAATTGCCTGTGCCTGAGCCTTCAAGTGTTTTTGATTTCGTTTTCCAAGTGGCAACATTTAAAGATGAGGAACCTGTGGACAGGCTGCGTGCCACCTTGGAAGGTAAAAACTTACGCACACGCATGGAAAAAATGGGGAAATTATATGTTGTCTTAGTTCTTATGCGTGGCACAAATGAGCAAGCAGAAACCTTAAAGCAGCAAATGATCGCTTTAAAATTGGGGCCTCCAATGCAACGCAGTAAGAAAGCTATTCAATAATAAGGATATAACACATTCAATGAATATAGTCCTTCGTTTTTTTGATCGCTTAGGCAAGAGCGTCTTAGACGCTCTTGCCTTTATGGGCAGTGTGCTTCTCTTTTTGCTGGCCTCTGTACGTCGCCTTGCAAGCACAGCGCATCTCTTTGACAAAACATGTGACCAAGTGCACAGTATTGGGGCAAAGTCTCTCTTTCTTATCATGCTCATAGGTGTTTTCTGTGGCATGGTGCTTGGCTTGCAGGGCTATTATACCCTTGTCAAATTTGGCTCCACAAGCATGCTGGGTGCTGCCATATCGCTTACGCTTATCCGCGAACTTGGACCTGTCCTTACGGCAATCATGCTGACGGGACGTGCAGGCTCTGCCATGACTGCGGAAATTGGCGTCATGCGTATCTCAGATCAAATTGATGCCCTTGAAGTTATGGACGTTCACCCTGTAGGCTACTTGGTCAGCCCGCGTCTTTTGGCATGCCTGTTGATTTTTCCGCTCCTTACAGCAATTTTTGACGTCATAGGCATGTTTGGCGGTTATTTGACGGGTGTGCTTATGCTGGGCATCAATGAAGGCGCCTATATTTATAGCATCGAGCAAAATGTGACAATGACTGATGTGACGGGCGGCTTTCTAAAGTCCATTCTTTTTGCAGTGATTGTGAATACAGTGTGTTGTCATCAAGGCTATTACACACACTTACGGCGTGACAGTGTAGGCCCTGCCGCTGTGGGCAATGCCACGACGTCCGCAGTTGTGATTGCATGCAGCCTTATTCTTGTCGCTGATTATGTGTTGACGTCTATCCTTCTTTAACTTTCCCTATTTGCGCGGGACTCATATGCAATCATACGATATCGTTTTTGACACATGCACCATGGGCTATGACGGCCTGCCAATTTTAAAGAATATCACCGCGACCCTACCTGCGGGGAAAATATCTGTCATTCTTGGTGGTTCCGGCAGTGGCAAGTCAACACTTTTGCGGCATCTTGTAGGATTGACACGCCCTATATCCGGTAAAATCCTCCTTGGCGGCGCCGATTTCTTTGCTCTGCCAACAAAGGAGTTTCGACGTTTACGTCGTACAATGGGCATGCTCTTTCAAGACGGTGCTCTGCTCGGCGCATTGACACTGCTGGATAATGTGGCTCTTCCCTTACACGAGCACACGCGCACGCCGCGCAAAGAGATTGAAGAAGCTGCCATGCACACTCTCAGCCTTGTAGGTCTCAAAGACGCAGCGCACTTGTACCCCGGACAGCTTTCCGGTGGCATGCGCAAAAGAGCCGGCCTTGCCCGTGCTATCATTACGGAACCTCCCATCCTGCTCTGCGATGAACCCACCTCCGGCCTCGACCCCCTTACTGCCGCACAAATGGACGAACTCCTTCTCTCAATGAAGGAACATTTTCCGCACATGACCATGGCTGTGGTAAGTCATGACCTTGATAGCCTGAAATGTATTGCCGATCATGTGCTTGTCCTACACGAAGGAAGCGCGCACTTTTCCAGTTCACTTCAAGAGCTTCTACACACGCAAGACAGGTATTTACGTGCATTCTTAGAACGCAATAT
>CAYJHT010000418.1:0-2338 GCA_964369615.1 uncultured Desulfovibrionaceae bacterium | reverse complement strand
GCCTTATGAAGAAAAAATTTACCCTTGGCATATCCCCATGCCCCAACGATACCTTCATCTTTCACGCTCTCTTGTCAGGTCTTATGAACCTACCTTTTGAAATAGAGCTTCTTATGGCAGATGTAGAAGAGCTCAACGTCAAAGCGCATGCCGGGGAATTAGATTTTACAAAAATGTCTGTAGGTGTTGTGCCTTCGGTGCATGATAAATATGTCTTGCTCCAAAGCGGCGCAGCTCTTGGTTTTGGCTGCGGCCCTCTCGTGGTGGCAAAATCTCCCCCTTCTGCACTTGATCAAGACGCACAAAGGCGCGGCAGTATCGCCATCCCCGGGCGTCTCACCACAGCGAACATGCTTCTTGAAAAGCACGGCGGATTTCAAGGTGTACGTCATGAGATGATTTTTTCAGATATCATGGACGCCGTCATAAATGGTTCTGTAGATATGGGGCTTATCATCCATGAAGGACGCTTCACCTATCACGAATACGGCCTTCATAAAATTCTCGACCTCGGCGAATGGTGGGAATCAAAATATGCTATGCCTCTGCCCCTTGGCATTATTGCAGCGCACAAGCGCGTGGACATGGACGACGCCCTCTTTATGGAGCGCGCCATACAAGCAAGCATCCTCCATGCGCAATCACACCCAAAGGCCTCACAGGACTTTATTGCACGGCACGCGCAAGAACTTGCGCCCGATGTGACCGCGGCGCATATCGCCACCTTTGTCAATGATTACAGCATAGAACTCGGTGCACAAGGACGCGCCGCAATCAATTTACTTGTGGGCACAACACCCCATAACTCTTTTTTCTTGCATGACGGAGACATCACATGCGTCACTTCTTAACGTCATTTTTTTCCTCACGAGAAGCCAAACAACTGCTAAAGCTCGGTGTTCCTATATACGTAGCACAACTTTCAGGCATGGGCATGTCCTTTGTGGACACTGTCATGACAGGGCAATCCAGCACCATTGATATGGCTGCTGTGGCTGTGGCATCCTCTTTATGGCATCCTATTTCTCTTTTCGGCATAGGCGTCCTTGTCACACTCACACCTCTTTCGGCTCAGCTTGTAGGAGAAGGAAAGGGAGAACGCACCCCCCAACTCTTACGCCAAGGCATCTGTTGCTCACTCTTTATGGCTCTGCCACTTATGGCACTTCTCTATTTTCTTTCGTGGCATATGGGGCGTTTAGGCTTAGAAAAAGATTTGGCAGACCTTGCCGGCGCCTATTTGCGCGCCATCTTGTGGGGCTTACCAGCCTTCTTCCTCTTTGCTAATGTGCGTAGTTTCTTTGAAGGTTTTTCCCGCACACGCCCCGCCATGGTCGTCTCCCTTGCGGCACTTGCGCTCAATATTCCGCTCAATTATATTCTTATTTACGGGGTCTTTGGCCTACCTGCCATGGGCGCTGTGGGTTGCGGCATTGCCACTGCTCTGTGCTTTTGGTTCATGGCGCTGTGCATGAGCATCTACGGGCGCCTTGATGCAAAACGTCACAACACATACCAAGGCGGCCTCTTTGCCCCCATACTCAAAGAAGGTCTTGACTTGAAAGTCATGAAACGCATCATGCGCATAGGATTGCCTAGCGCTCTTGCCATGCTTTTTGAGCTTTCCCTTTTCTCAGCCGCTGCGCTCGTTCTCGCTCCCCTTGGCACCATCGTCGTGGCAGGCCACCAAGTCGCCCTCAATGTCACCAGTATGCTGTTTATCTTACCTCTCTCCATAAGCATGACCACAGCCATTCGCGTGGGACACTGTCTTGGCGCAGGCCAATGGACTCATGCCAGAATCACCGCATGGACAGCCCTGTGCGTTGGGACATTGTGCTCCGGCCTTGCCTCTCTTGCACTCATACTCTTTAGGGAAGACGTGGCTCTTCTCTATTCACAAGATCCGCAGGTCATAACCCTTGCCTCCACACTACTCATTTACGCCGCCGCCTTTCAGCTCATCGACACGCTGCAAATCGTAGGCATAGGCGTTTTACGCGGCTATAATGATACAAAAATCATCTCATACATATGCTTCATCGCCTACTGGATTCTCGGCTTCCCTCTCGGCATCGTCCTCAGCCGTACAGACATACTCAGCCCCGCCACCGGTGAAACTTATGGACCCGAAGGCTTTTGGGTAGCCTTCATCGTTGCGCTCCTCTTTGGTACACTCTGCTATCTTTACCGCATTGTCACCTTACAACGCCTAAGCAACGAGGTCTTGCGCCAAAAAATTGCAGAATAAATATAATAGTTTATTTTGTTTTTTCTGAAAGACTTGTGGGGGGGGGGGGGGGGTGTTGTTAGTAAATAATACAGCACACCCCCCCCC
>CAYJHT010000417.1:0-2357 GCA_964369615.1 uncultured Desulfovibrionaceae bacterium | reverse complement strand
GGATAAAAGTCAAGTAATTTTAGTGTGATATTGCTTTTTCAGGGTCAACTATATAAGGATATGATGTATGATTGATTTTTCACTGTATGAAGATGAAGAGCGAAAAGGGAGTTCATCAGCGAGAAAAAGAGAAATCCAGGTGAAGGTTTATTTGTCGGTAGCGGAAAAGGAAAAGCTTGATGCACTTGTGGTGAATCGCTGTACAATCTCGGATTTCATTCGTGCTAAAATAATGGGCACTCGTGTTCCTTCCAAAGATTTTAAGGTTCTTGTCAATGAAATGCGCCGTCAAGGTGGTCTACTCAAAAGCCTTGTGACTGATGAGCGCATCGATAAGGATACACGCGAAGCTCTGTATGCACAGGGCTTGGCTATCCACGCATTAGCCGCGCAAGTTATGTCAATATACAGGCATGTACATGAGGAAGATGAGGTATGAAATTATGAAATTGCTTTCAAAAAAAATCGAGAGAAGTAAGAAAGGTCAAAAAAATTCTGCTTACATTAAAAATGTCATGGCCTACATCACTGCTCCAGAGGATCAAGCGAAGGGAGAGAAGTGTGTATACTATGAAGGGTTAAACTTTCTCACAAGCACCCCCAGAGATCACACAACGGAGATGCAATTCTTGTGTGATGCAAAGATAGGTGCTGATCAGTTGTCACCTGTATCACACTGGATCATTTCGTGGGAGGATAAAGGCGGGGTGCGCCTACGTCACGATAACATGATCCAAACGGCGAAAGATTTTTTGGCATACATGGGATACACGCATGAGCACCTTGCATCCATAGCCATACATGCCGACACTAGCCATGACCACATCCATATTGCCGCTTGTCGAATCAGCACTGAGACAGGCCGTATGCTCGCGGAGGGGCGCGGCTGGTGGAAGCGTGAAAGTAAAAAGTTTGACTTGATGCAATCTCAAAAGATGGGCTGGGATGTAGCAGACGGCGTCAAGGCTCTTTTTTCTCCCAGCACCAAAGCCACTAAGAAAAAGCCCCCACGCCTACGCCGAGGCGCAAAACGTTTTGAACAGCGCACGGGGCAAGTCAGCACACAGCGCACCATGCAAGAAACGCTTACTGACATACAAAAAGACCTTCAAAGCAATATGAAATGGGGTGATTTTCATAAAATATTAGCAGAAAAGGGGATTATTTGCGAATTGGCAGAGCATGGGAAAAGGCAAGGCTTAAAGTACACTGATGGCAAAAATTATGAAAAACCAAGTGCTTTGGGTGATTTTTGGAACTTGAAGAATTTAGAGGCTTTTTTCGGTAAACGATTTAGGAAGCCACGAAAAGCTGCCTATGATTTAGCCAAAAAAGCAAGACTGGAGCAAGCACACTCTCAGGCGCAGGAAGTCGTGAAAAAAGCCGAACGACACACGTTTGCGATGAACAGACGGTGTCTAATGAGGCGAAGACGCGATGAACGCGCCATGATTGAGCAACACATGATGCATCATCAAAATAATATAGAAAATGATATGTATTCACAAACAATGTAAACGAGGAGTTATTTTATGAGTGACAATATTAAGCAAGTCAATGTACACCCTTTAATTTTAGAGGCTTATGACAGAATCAAGCCAACGCCTAACGAATTAAGTTCTTTGTATGAAAGTGACTGCGCAGTTTGCCAACATGCGCTTTGCCAGTTTTATCCAGATGCAAAAGGTCTTGAATTTTCCGTTGAGTGTACGCGGACAGGGCGAAATCTTACGCACGAAATGCAGAAAGGGAGCGATAATTCTATTATTTTTGCAAATATTTTTAAGGAGAGCCACATAAGGTGTACTCTTTGCGAGCCGCGCGAAAGTCAACAGTGAAAAAGTGTCGGACACTTTGGACAGTTCGGACGCTTTGGACACTTCAGACACTTTTGACAGTTCGGACACTTTTAACCAATATAGAGGTATTTTATTATGAAGATAACACGATTAACAAAAGAACTCGTTTTTAACGCAATAGAAACTTTACAAGCAGAGAACAAGCCCATTACATGCCAAGAAATCCGCGCTCTTTGTGGTGATACTGGCAGCAACGCTACGATCAGTAAATTTATCAAGCTATATAATAATGATATGAGCGATGAGGGAAAGATTGTTTCCATAAGCCAAAAATCTAGCGCATCCATCCAAGCCTTGCATGACAAGCTTATGGCTGAGGCTACAAAAGAAGCTGATGATGAGGTGGTACGCCTTACTGAAGAAATAGCCACTTTAGAAGAAGAAAATGAGGCTTTGTCGCTGAAAAATACTACCATAACGCAAGAAAAGTCTGACATCGAAAAAGCCTTGCTACTTGCGGAACAAGCCCTTACCTTGCATAAGGAGAAGACACTCGCC
>CAYJHT010000416.1:0-2361 GCA_964369615.1 uncultured Desulfovibrionaceae bacterium | reverse complement strand
TTTCCCCCCAAGAAAAAAATTTAAAAAAATAAAAAAAGCTTTCCCCCAAAACCCTTTCAAAAAAAAATATCTGTTTGAAGTATAATGTCATTCCCTTGGTGCCATGTGATGTTGGTGCGGACGGCGTTTTTTTTGTCTGCTGCGTGGATACCGAGGGCTTGCCAGCGGGCGGCAAGGTGCTTTTTGTGTCCCCAGAAGAAACCCTGACATGCGCGTGGCAGGTGGGCGTGCCGGATGATGCGGCCTTGTGCTGTGGTGTGGCTTTGGATGTTATTATAGATGTAGCTATAGAGCGCTTCGCTGTGGACGATGCTGCCAAGACAGGGGTGGCGTGGACCTGCGAGAATGTGCGCTTCAAGGCCGGGTTCTGGTGCAAGCCCCATACGGATAACGGGAACGCCCGCCGCTTCTGTTAAGAGCCATGCGTCTCGCAATGCTTTGACAGTGCTGTCAAAGTCCCATGGTGTGAATGAGCCTTTGTGCCAAAGGGCGGCAAGCTGTGTTTCCTTAATGACTTGACAGGGGTAAAAGCGCATAAAGGAGGCATTGCAGGTGAGGGCTGTGCGGACATCGTCAAGGAAGGTCTGCGTTGCAACGCCGGGCATGCCGGGCATGAGCTGTATGCCGAGTGTGAATCCATGCTCTTTTATGAGATGACATGCTTTGCGCGCAATGTCGCCAGTGTAATGACGCTGCGCTTGATGGAGCGCGTCGTCGTGAAAGCTTTGTATGCCAAGTTCGACGGTGCGAAAGCCTGCCTGCCACAGTTCGCGTAGAATATTGTGTGAGAGAGCGTCTGGGCGCGTGGAGCAGCGTGCGCTGTGGATATGTTGTTTGTCTGTATAGTGGCGAACAAATTCACAACATTGTGTGCGTGTTTTTTGTGGCAGAGCTGTGAAGGTTCCTCCGAAAAAGGCAAGTTCCGGAAGGTGGGGCGCTCTATGTTGTGCGATATGGCTTTCAGCTTGCTTGAGGACCGCGTCAATGTGAGGGCTTTTTTGGCCGCTTTGAATATGCTGTGCGCAAAATATACAACGTTCAATACAGCCTGCAAAGGGGATAAAAAGAGGGATGAGAGGCACTTTGTGCTGTCCCGAAAGGTGTTTGAGATTGTTTTTGTGAAGAGGCCACGACAGATGAATAGAGTCATGAAAAATAGAATTATCTTTGATTTTATACATATATTCCGCATACCAGCAGTTTTTAAGAGTTTTGTCAGAGGCAGTTAGGATAGCTATTTGGTGCCCGTGAGGCAAGTGCTTTACGCATTGAAAATAAAAAACACAGAAATGTAAAAAAACTCCTTGCATACAAGGGGGATGGAGCGTATAAGTTCTGAAGGAGCTTTATAGTTCGTTTTTTCATTTGTTTCTGTCCATGTTTTTGCGTGCTCTGTTTTGTGCGTAAAAAATAGCATAGGGTATGACGCTTGTTGATGTGCAATGGAGAGGTTGCATGCAGGTTGTTCTTACGTTGCTCTTGAACTTTGTTAAAGGTTTTCAAGTGAATGAGGCAAGCGCTTAAAAGCAGGCAGGACATAAACGACGCGTTTTTTGGTTGGCGCGCCAAGCGGCATTCGTGCCGGCAGGTGAAAAAATGCACAGTAACTTTATGTGCTGGAGGAGAATATGGGGAAGACTTTGACAAAGGCGGAAATTGTAGAGGCCATCTACGAAAAGACGAATAAAAATCGTGCGGATGTGAAGGCCATTGTAGAAAAATTGCTTGAAATCATGAAGCGTGCTATCAAGCAAGATGACGCTCTGCTTATTAGTGGTTTTGGCAAATTTGAGGCCTATGATAAAAACGCTCGCAAAGGGCGTAATCCGCAGACGGATGAAACTATCACCTTGGCACCACGCAAGGTTGTGGTCTTTCGCTTGTCTCGCAAATTTCGCACGGACTTAAACGGAAGTTTATAGTTTATCGCGACTGTTTTAGTACAGAGAAGGCTCATGCTTATTAGCATGAGCCTTCTTTATTATGTGGATATCTAGGCGCTGTCGTCAAGTATTCTTGATGTGGTGTAAAAAATCATAATTTCTTTATATTGAAGTGACTTGCTTAGTGATGCGGTGTTTTTTCATTTGCCTATAGAGTGTGGTGCGATTGATATTGAGGAGGCTTGCGGCCTTGCCTTGGTGCCCATCGCACTGTGCAAGCGCTGCGATGATGTTTTCTCTTTGTTTGTGAGGAGTGCTTTGTGTTTGGAGGGGGGGATGTGAGAGGGCATGCGTGCCGAGACTTTGTCGAATGTGGTGCGGCGTAATAATGCCGTCGTCGCTGTCGGCGATGAGGCTGTCGAGGGTATAGCGCAGCTCGCGTACATTGCCAGGCCATAGATGATGACGCAATGCCGCG
>CAYJHT010000415.1:0-2370 GCA_964369615.1 uncultured Desulfovibrionaceae bacterium | reverse complement strand
AAAGAAAAATAAAAAACAGTTTTTAGATTTTACAAGGCACTAGTAGATATATTCTAGACGCCAAGTTTAAGTATTTCTTTCCTTCATCTTTATTCTATTCTTTCCTTTTTTTGCATTGTTTTTTTCTTGTTTTTTGCATTAAATATGTTGTTTTTCTTGGAGTAGGAGTAGGTTTTAAAAAAGAGCTTAAGTCTTGATATATTGCAGTCTTTTTCTATATTTTTCTTATATTCCCAATAATATAAATCTTTTTCTTTTCTTGCTCTCATCGTATTTTTATTTTACTGTCTTGGTGTTTATGTGTCGTTGTTTGTTGTTGGGGGGGCATATTTTATGAAGAAGAATATACTGTATTGTGCTGCTGTATTTGCGTGGTTACTCCTTTTGTGGCCATATCCTGTGACGACGCTTTTAGCTGGGAGTGTGTCGTGTGCTTTCCTTCCTTGGTATAAAAAGGTGCAATTGCGTTTTCCGGGAGCTAGGGGCGTTGGGCTGTATAGTGTTTGTTTTGTTCTTTTGATGCTTTTGCCTGTTGCCTTGCTTATTCGCCTTGTTGCACCTCAGGCAGCAGCTGGTCTTGATATGTTGCGAATTTTGCGTGAAAATAATTTTCAGTTGCCGTCACATTGGATAGAGTTTGGGGAGAAGATTCGGACGGAGCTTTCGGTCATTCCTGGTATGGATGGTATTTTTGATGAGATAAGCCATAATATTGACAGTATTCTTTCTGAGGCATTGGCAAGTATTATTGGTGGCAGCGTGGGTTTTGTGGGGAGTACCTTAAATGTTTTGTGGTTACTTATTCTTTTTGTTTCATTGAGTATTCTTTGTAGTGTGTATGCTGGGCGTATTTTTGTGTTAACAGCGTCGACCTTACGTCTTTCTGAGTTGATGCTTGATCGTTTTGTAGATGCGATTCGGGGTGCTTTGCGCGGAGTTCTCTTGGGCGTTGTGATGATTGCATTGTGCCAAGGTGTTTTATGCGGCATTGGTTTTGCTATGGCTGGTGTGAAGCAGCCTGCATTTTGGGGTTTACTTGCAACGCTTGTGGCACCTATTCCTGTGATTGGAACAGCCATAGTGTGGTTTCCTTTGTGCCTTATGCTATGGTTTACGGGTGCGACTTTAGATGCGGTGGGTTTGTTTTTGTGGGGTATGGTTGCAGTTGGTGGTATAGATAATATTTTGCGTCCTTTTTTCTTGCAGAAGAATATTAAAGCTCCATTTATAATTCTTATTTTATCTATATTGTGTGGTTTGGCTTCATTTGGTCCTGTGGGTATTTTATTGGGTCCAGTGCTTGTGACATTTGCTATGCAGGCTGTTTTTGAAGCAGATAATTTGGCTACCTTTAACCGAGAAGGAAAAGAATCGTGAATAATTTTTGCAGATTATTCGGCTTTCACTCTGTAGGTGTCTTGTTTACAGTTTGTATCATACTTTTTTCAACGAATGCTTTTGCCGAGCTTACGTCGCGTTCAGCGATATTGATGAATATGTCAACGGGTCGTATATTGTATAAGCACAATCCTTATGAGCTTATTCCGCCAGCCTCTTTGACGAAGGTTTTAAGTATGTATATAGCGCTTGATCTTGTGAAGTCGGAGCAGCTTTCTTTATCGAGTACGACGCTTGTGAGTGCGGAGGCAGCGGCGACGGATGGTTCTAAAATGTTATTGCGTCGCGGCGAGCAGATAACGATTGATAGATTACTTATGGGTATGGCTGTAGCATCTGGTAACAACGCGTCTTTAGCGATGGCGCAGCATGTGACAAAGTCGAGTGATTCCTTTGTTGCCCTTATGAATAAGAAGGTTGAGCAGCTTGGTATGCGTAATACGACTTTTAAGAATCCGCACGGTTTGCCTGCGGCGGGTCAATTTACGACAGCGACGGATATGTTGAAAATGGCGCGTAGTTATTTACGTGCGCATCCGGATGCTATGCGCTACCACAATACGCAGCGTTTTACGCATAATGGCAAATTACACCGTAATACAAATAAGCTGCTTGGCAAGGTGGACGGTGTAAACGGTTTGAAAACAGGTTGGACGATAGCATCCGGTCACAATTTAATATTTACGGCGCAGCGTGACGGTGTCCACCTTTTAGGTGTGATTCTTGGTGGTGCAAGTCGAGTGAAGCGCGACAGTGATGCAATGCGTCTTTTGGAGGCTGGTTTTGCGTCACCGAACTCTGCAGCGAGTGTGAGCCGTACGCTTGGTAAGGATGATTTGAAAGCCGATGTACAAAAATAAAAAAGTGTCTTTTTTTTTCTTGACAGCAGAGAAAAAACAAGGCACAACACCTTTCGGCGCCAACTTAGCTCAGATGGTAGAGCAACTGATTCGTAATCAGTAGGTCGGGAGT
>CAYJHT010000414.1:0-2373 GCA_964369615.1 uncultured Desulfovibrionaceae bacterium | reverse complement strand
CACACATCACATCGCTGTAACACTTGTGCGTTTTTCGTTGTCGCGGAGAGGCAATTTACTTGCTTCCGCTCTCGCTGTCAACAACTTTTTTGCTTTTTTCTGATTTTTTTTCTGACGCTCTGTCAAGACGAAAACCGATGTGTGAACAAAAAAACCGTAAACTGGACATCCACCTCAGTATCGAAGCATTTTTAGCAACTCGACCCGATGTGGTTATCGTCATCGCGGAAATGGAATATGAGACAAAAAGCAGCAGAGGTCAACAACTTTTTTAACTTTTTTAACAAATTTTTTTTTACCTTTCCTTTCAAATGCTTACATCTATCACAAAAGACTTCAGCTTGACACTTGTAGGGTTTGAAGTTTCGCACATAAGGCCTTTGCCCGGGCTTTGCCAATGCCTGCTATCCCAGCAAGCTCGACTTCATTCGCTTTGAGCATAGCTTCAACACTCCCAAATCTATCCCATAATAAACGTGCTGTGCGTGGGCCTACACCCGGCAAACGCATAAGCTCACTGGAAAGCGCCGCACCTGTGCGTGCTTTTCGATGGGACCCCAATGCAAAACGATGGGTACAATCGCGAATATGCTGTAAAAAAAGCAATTCCTGACTCCCCTCTCGTAAGGGCAAGGGATTCGTTCGGTTCGGTAAGAAAATTCTGTCAGCCATATTCCCCGCTCGGCGATCTGCATGCCCTTGTTCATCCCGCGCTTTTGCAATGGAGGCAAGGGCAAATAATCCCCCACGACCTGCCTCCTCCAAGGCTCTCTGCACTGCCCTTAGCTGTCCCTTGCCGCCATCTATGAGAAGAAGGTCTGGCCACGGTGCGCCCGATTCAAGGCGACGGGCAACCCATGCATATAAAGTCCCGTAATCATCACCGTCATTGTCTGGCATTATATACTGTCGATATGCGGACTTATGCGCTTTACCATCTTCAAAAACAACCATGCCTACGCGTGTCTGTTTGCCGGATGTGTGTGATACGTCCACGCATTCAATACGCTGTGGCGGACTACTCAAATGCAAGGCGGCGGCCAATTTCTTCTCAAAACCGTCTTCGTGCGCTGAAGAAGCACGACGACCTTCTTCTCGTGCATTGGTTGCGGCCATGTCCACAAGACTGTTCTCTTCAGGCGAGCGGGCAGCTGTAATACGTACTGTCCCACCGCGCATATCTGTAAAACTTTGTTCTAACATGACAATCGTATGCATATCGTCGTTATGTGTGCGTTCATCATGATTTTGTGCGTCATGCGATTGCGGCAACCATGGCAATACAATACGCGACGGCGGTAGTACATCTCCATAAAATTGATTGAGAAAGGACAAAAGAAGTTCCGGCGCGTCTTCAAATTCCAGTGCGGGCCAAAAGTATGTGCGCCCATCCATGAGCACACCGCCGCGTACAAAAAGGATGCCCAGTGCCATGCCCTTTTCCACCGCGTGTAAACCTATCACGTCCATATCGACACCGCTTGGCAGCACTGCGACTTGCTTTTCCACAGTGCGCTCAATGGCGCGGATTTGATCGCGCAAGGCGGCGGCTTTTTCAAAGTCTAAACTCTCAGAAGCGTCCAGCATTCTCGCATGTAGTTCTTTTATCAAATACGATGAGCGACCGCTGAGAATTTCCACAACACTGCGGACAGCGACAGCGTAGTCCTCAGCGCTCGCGGAACCCATGCACGGCGCTAGGCATTGCCCCATAAAATGATATAAACATGCGCGCGTGCGATTTTTCATGCTCTTATCTGTACAGCGCCGCAGGGGAAAGGCCTTGTGCAGAAGTTTCCATGTTTCTCTAGCGGAGAGCGTTGATGTAAACGGGCCAAAGTAGCGTGCGCCGTCCTTGCGTGTACTGCGCACGATTTCCAAACGCGGAAAAGGATGTTTTACGGAAATCTTAAAAAGAATGTATTGTTTATCATCGCGAAGGACAATATTATAATGGGGTCTGTGCTTTTTAATGAGGCTTGCCTCAAGCAGCAAGGCCTCTTTTTCTGTAGAAGTAGACAATGTTTCCAGCGTCACTGCGTGACGCAGCATAGCTTGTGTTTTTGCAGGAAGGCCACTTTCGCGAAAATACGACAAAACGCGTTTTCTTAGAACGCGAGCCTTACCTACATAGATGACGCGCTCTTGTGCGTTCTTATACATGTAAACGCCGGGGGTTGTCGGAATAGAAGTCGACTCTGGTTTGTCCATGAAAATGTTTCTTCTTTTTGAAAGGGTTTGGGTTTTTTTTTTCTTCTTGGGGGGAAACTTTTTTTGGGAAATAAAAGCTTTCCCCCCACACCCCCCTTCAAAAAAACCAATTGTTTAGCTAGACAATCGGCGCTCTCGAATGAAAAAGAAAAAGTTGTTTTG
>CAYJHT010000413.1:0-2382 GCA_964369615.1 uncultured Desulfovibrionaceae bacterium | reverse complement strand
TTTTCTTGTACTCAAAAAAAATTCAAAAATGTTCTTGACACTTTTTTGCATTCATGGGGATGCAATTGCAATTATTTGAAATTATTGGAATTAAAAAAGCGTCGTGCGAAGAGGATACGAGGCGGTTCGTATGGGATGGGGCTGTTCTTTGATGGATGGGGGTGGATATATGGCAAAAGCGATGTGTTGAAAAATATAGCGCAGAAGCATTTCGAGGAGGGTTTATTCATCGTCCTCAAGAGTGAGAAGGTGTGTCAATATACCTAATTGCTTCAACATAAAGGCGCGTTGCTTGGCATTTAAAGACTGAACAAAGTCTGCCATAGCCGCAGAACTCACAGTCGGGAGACTTTCTGGCGAATGGAATAAATCTGCTACACGACATTGTAAGACGTCGGCAAAAAGCTGAAGTCGCTCAAGCTTAGGGGCAATTTCTCCCCGTTCCATGCGTGAGAGAGATTGAAAGCCTATCCCGACTCGTTCTGCTAATACTTCTTGAGAAAGTCCAAGCATTTTACGGTGTAAACGAATATTCTGTCCTAGAATTTTTGTTAATATCTTTGCATTATCATCCATATGTACGCTTCCTTATATCCCGTAAAGATATATATTTTTAAAAAACATTGACAGTCTCTAAAAGCACTAATAGACTAGTTTTAAAAAGTTTAGTTTTGCGCAATTCTCGATTTTTAAGCTTGAGATTACAGCTTCTTTTACGAGTAAAAACTAGCAAGCACACAGAGCATATTTGAGAAGAGGATACATGGTTTTATGATGTTGTGTGAAGTGGAATTTTACGCGTCTGTCGTCACTGCTATAAGCAGCTGCATAAACGCAATGCGTGCATAATGAGGCTTAAAGGAAGCAAACGTCTTAGATGTGGGATATAATATCTGCTTGACATTGTTCATCTATGCACTATCTTCATCTGTGTGTGTCGGGAGACCATCATGGCACGCGCTATCGCATTTCTTATAGTTGTTTTGTGCCTTTGCTTTGGCAATGTACATTTTGCCACAAACATTCACGCCAACACGACGAGGTTAAACTTGCCACCAGTCGAAGCCTTTATTCTTAAATGGACGCCATCGGGCGGCAGTGAACTCGGCTCTTCTCAGTCTTTTTTGAACGAGCTGTGCGACCTTCTCGACGTGCCACGACCATCGTCACCACGGGCGCATGTTCCCGACAACACATATACTTTTGAAAAAAGCGTTGAGTTTGTAAATCCCGAAACGGGCAAAAAATCCTACGGGCGCATTGACCTTTACAAGCGGGGCTGTTTCATTTGGGAATCCAAGCAAGGAAGCGACCGCAAGGCAGAAGGTGAAGACGGCCCGCGGCGCAAAGGCACAGCCGTTCGCGACACGAAGGCATGGGACAAGGCCATGCTTGACGCCAAAGCGCAAGGCGAACGCTACGCCCGCTCTTTGCATCCAGACGAGGGCAAGCCGCCATTTCTCATCGTGAGTGACATCGGACATGTCATGGAAGTGTATGCCGATTTCAACGGAGTGGGCGCGTATACGCCATTCCCATCGGCAAAGGAACACCGCTTCACCCTTGAAGACTTACGCAAGCCCCATGTTCTTGCCATGCTTAAGCGCATTTGGACAAATCCTCTCATTCTCGATGCGGCGCGTGGCTCTGCCAAGGTCACGCGAGAGCTTGCCATCCAGCTTGCCGACCTTGCCACCAATTTAGAAGAGAGCGGGCACGAGCAAGACACGGTCTCGCTGTTCCTCATGCGCTGTATCTTCACCATGTTCGCAGAGGACGTAGGGCTTGTGGAGTACAACACTTTTACGGACATTTTGACAAACAGCCTCAATAATCCCGATATATTCGTGGAACAGGCAACGGACTTCTGGCAAGTTCTCCGTATCACGGGCGATGCGTACCCCGTAGAAGAACAGGTGCTACGTTTCCAAGGTTATCTGTTCGATGACGTGGATGCATTGCCCCTCACAAAGAAGCAAGTGGCGCTCTTGCATCGTGCCGCCCATGCCCATTGGGCAGCAGTGGACACCGCTATTTTCGGCTACCTTCTGGAGCGGGCACTTGACCCAACAGAACGTCACGCGCTTGGGGCGCATTATACGCCTACGGCCTATGTGGAACGTCTTGTAGTACCTACGGTTATGGAACCGTTGCGCGAGCAGTGGCGCACCGTGCAAGAGGCCGTGCTTGCCCATGTGAGCGCGGGTGAACATGAGGCCGCTGTCGAGGCTGTCCACACTTTCCATCAAGCTTTGAGTGAAGTCACTGTCCTTGACCCGTCCTGCGGGAGCGGCGTGTTTTTGGCTGTGACGCTGTCCTTGCTCAAGGAGCTTGAGGCCGAAGTGGTGCAAGCTCTGCGGGATATGGGCTTGAGCGAAACGC
>CAYJHT010000412.1:0-2390 GCA_964369615.1 uncultured Desulfovibrionaceae bacterium | reverse complement strand
TGTTGTTTTGTGCGGGGGGGGGGCCCCAAAGCTTTTTTTTTCCTAAAAAAAGTTTCCCCCCCAAGAAAAAAACTTAAAAAATAAAAAAGCTTTCCCCCAAAACTCCTTCAAAAAAATATCTTATTTAGAAACAGCCCCTAGATGGTGGAGAAAGAAGTGCTGCATGAGTGTATTAAGGTGTGTTCGCGTGCGCTGGCGCAATGGCGTTGCTGCTGTTCCACAGAGTTCGGGGAGATCGCGTTGCAGTGCCGGAGGACAAGCAGACATAAGGTCGAAACTGTCGACATTGTCAAGGCTTTCAAAGGGGATATTTTGTGGAAAATTCTTTGCAAGGGCGCCGGCATTCCACGGTGCTTGATTAAGACTGTCCGCGCCTGCCTCTATAAGGAGGATTGGGAGCACAAAATTTTGTAGGGCAGCTGCGCTAAAAAACATGGTATAGTGAGGCGCAACAGCAACAACTGCCTTAAGGCGAGGGTCTGTCATAGACTGAGAAAGAGGGAATTGTTCAACCATTTTTTGCATGCGCCCCTTGCCCCATGTATTGCAATAAGGGGAACTTGGGTGCGCTTGTTCACAAAAATGTTCCCAGCCCTCGGCATCAGGTGTGGCGCCGCCAAGCAAGAGAGCGATAGTGCCACCTGTGCCAAAGCCTACCATGCCAAGGCGTGTTTCATCAATACTGTCCTTAATCGCTGTGTGGGTAAGAACTGTATCAAGAGCAAAGCGAATGTCATCTATTCGATAGAGCCATTGTTCAACAGAAAACATGTGTGATATGGCGTCTTGATTGTCCTCTTTGTGTTGCGGCGCAATCACGACAAAACCGCTTCTTGCAAGAGCAGCCGCGCTTTCATGATAAGAAAATCGCGTCGCAGCACTGTCATGAGACAAAATAATAGCAGGAAAACGCCCCGTTGCCGCGCGACCGTAGGGCACGACAGTGAGTGTCCACGGATTATAATTTGTAGGAGTAGGGCGGCTATAAGTCGGATACCAGATATTTAAGTCAATGCGTTGCTTTGTTTTTTCGTTAAAAATGCCGAGTGTCTTAAATGCAGGCTCAAAGCTTGAAGCAGCCTTGGCATGGGAAGCGGCAAGCAATAAAATCACAAATATAAGGCAGGCACGATATGAAAAAAAACGCAAAAACATCTTAAAAAAAACGCAAAAAAAAGACTTATAGACGCCCATATGACAACACACACTGTTAACGCTGTATAATTGTACCAAGTGGCGCACCATCCACAAGGTAGCGCTCAAGACTTGCTTGAGAGCGTCCGTCGAGAATGAGTGCCTTATGGCATCCTGCATGAAGGGCGTGGAGACAGGCATCCACCTTGGGAATCATACCGCCGTGAATGGTGCCATCTGCTTTGAGTGCGTCCACATCGGTACGGCTCAAAGAAGGGAGCAATACCCCCTGTGCGTTAAGCACGCCGGGCACGTCTGACACAAGGACGAAATAGTCTGCGCTTAGGCCACCGGCAAGGGCGCCTGCTGCCGTGTCTGCATTGATATTAAGGCTCTCCCCCGATGCACCCATTGCCACGGGAGCTATAATTGGTGTAAAACCCCCTTCCCATAAGCATGTCACAGGGCGTGTGTCCACATGTGTGATTTCGCCTACACGTCCAAGTTCGGGACGCAAGACACGGGCAGAAAAGAGCGCGCCGTCCTTTCCTGAAATCCCCATACAAGAGCCGCCAGCCTGCTGAATATATGTGACAAGTGCCTTGTTAACATGTCCGCAAAGCACCATTTCGACAACGTCCATAGTCGCGTCATCGGTGACACGAAGGCCTTGTTCAAAGCGGCTTTCAATATGCAGGCGTTGCAGCATGCCGGTAATATGGGGGCCTCCGCCATGAACAATGGCAAAGCGCATGGGCTTGCCTGCTGCACCCTTACTCAAATTCACAAGGCTTTGCGCAAAATGGTTGCGTAAGTCTTCCTTATCCATGGCATGTCCGCCATACTTAATGACAACTGTCGTCATAATACTCTCCGCGTCTCTATTAAAGGCAATAAAAAAAGCTATGGGGCTGCTTCTCAAAAAAACATCTGTTTAGCTAGATGCTGTCGTCAAATGCGCCTTTTCTGTTATGTATGTCTATATACACGCCCGAAAAACAAATTCATCTTCCTTGATATAACACGAAAGTTCGCTATTTGACGACAGCGTCTAGGCAGTTGGTGCTTTTTAATGAAAGACTTGAAAAGGTGTTTTTAAAGCATTCTTTTCAAGCGGCTTTTCATTTAAGTTTCTTTTTAGGTTTTACACGGCACGAGTGCTTTATATTCACTAAAAGTATACATACAAAAGCAAAAAGCGCGTTTGAAGAAAAATCATTCGGCAGCTCTTTTTACATGCTAAACAGATGGTTTTT
>CAYJHT010000411.1:0-2400 GCA_964369615.1 uncultured Desulfovibrionaceae bacterium | reverse complement strand
GCTTCTTCTTTTGCGTAGCCGGGTGCGCCGAGGCGTGCGTTTGCGAGACGTTTGCCGAGTTCTACGGCGGGTTGGTCGAGGGGGTTTATGTCCATGAGCCAGCCGGTGAAGACGGTGGCGGCTTCAAGGAGCATCATAAGAGCGCCTGCGGCTTTTTCTGTGGTATCGGCCATGCGGATATTGACGAGAGGTGTTTGGCATTGTGCGAGTGCCATGCGTGTTCCGAGACCTTCTGCGTCGATGAGGGCGCCGAAGGCTTTTCCTTTGAGCCATTCCCATTCTTGTGGGAGGTCATCGGGGAAGGTACGCCCTTTTTGGAGTGCATTTGAGGAGAGGAAGAGGCATCCTTTGTCGCGTGGGCCGTCGAGGAACATTTGTTGAGCGGAGTGTTGGTCTGTAACGCCTACGGCGGAGATGGGCATGGTTCCTTTGCCATTTTTGCCAAGGCTTTCTGCCCAGAGTTGTACGAACCATGGGCCAAGTGTGGCCCATTGGGGGATATAAGAGAAGAAGATGAGTTGGTTATAGTTGTTGTTTTCGAGAGCGTGGCACCATTGTGCGAGGTGGTATGAGGGGTGTTGTGCGAGTATTTCTGGTGTATTTACGAGTGGTGCGGCGACGCTTGCGGCGCCTTCCATAAGTGCGCGCCAGTCCATGCCGAGGAATGCTGCGGGGAGCATGCCTACGGCGGAGAGTGCGGAATATCTTCCGCCGAGGTGGTCGGGGACTTCAAGGGAGAGGAGGCCGTGGCTTGTGGCTTCTGCGCGTAGGAAGCCTTTATTTTTATCTGTGACGAGAATCATGTGTTCGTTCCATGCGTTGCCAAGGTGTGCTTGGAGCCATTGGCGCACGAGGAAGTATTGTGCGAGGGTTTCGATGGTTCCGCCGGATTTGCTGATGCAGACGACGACGGTTTTTTTTGCAGGGAGTTTTTCGAGCCATGATTCGAAGGTTGCGGTGCAGACATTGTCAGCAATCCAGAGGGAGGGGCCTTGGTGGTTTGGCCCGTCTTGGCTTGGTGCGAAGGCTTTTTGTAGTGCGCGTGCGCCGAGTGCGGAGCCTCCGATACCGAGGAGGAGCATGTGTTCGTATTGGTTGCATTGAGGTACGACACGCGCCATATCTTTTGCGAGTTGTTCTTTGTAGGGCATGCTTAAGAAGGGCAGTGTGCCTGCTTTGAGTTCTTCGGCGAGGCGTTGAGAGAGCGCTGTTGTGCGTTCTTCAGCGATTCGTGCGGCGTCTTCTTGCAGACGTCCTGTGTAGGCGCGTGACCATTCAAGGTTGTGTGAAAGCATAGGAACTCCTTATATTTTTTTCATGTGAAAGAGCGAGAGTTTTTTTGGTGCGAAGAAGCGTCTTCGCACGGCATTGTATGTTTGAGGGAAGACGCCGAAGCGCAATGACCAGAGCGCGCATTTTTCGCGTTCTGCGCATGAGCGTATTTCCTTTCTGTTTCCGGCGCATTGCATGCAGTGTCTGCGTATGCAGCGCAGTGCTTTTCTTTGTGCGTGTTTTGGTGTGTCGCCTGTATTGCGACTGTGTCCGAGGCGCCACGGCCAGAGGGCGCAATCTGTATCAGTGCAATTGCGTATTTCGTGTGAGGAATTGCCTTGGCATTCGAGGCAGAATCGTCTCACGAGGCGTAGGACTTGCGGTTTTGGCATTAGGCGCCCTCGATACTTTTATGTATACAACATTTTTTATATTTTTTCCCACTTCCACAGGGGCAGGCTTCGTTGCGTCCTGTGAGTTTTTCGCTTCGTGCGGGTGTGCGATTGACGAGTTTGTCGAGATCTGTTGTATAGTAGAGTGTTCCATTGAAGTACTCAAAGTAGCTTGTGTGTTGTGTATGAAATTCTTTTTCGGGTGTGCTGAGGTCTTTTCCGAGGGTTTTGTATTTGAGAGAATATGTGGCAAATTCGCGAGCGATTTCGTCTACTTCCTTTGTGGGGAGGGTGCCGCTATTGTGTACTTCGAGTGAGAGCCACAGGATATTTTTCATGCACTGTTCGGTGTGTTCGCGTGCGGATGCTTCTGGTAGGTCTTCTTTGAAGTGCGGGTGTACTGTGTTTAGGACAAAGTCTATGAGCATGAGGCAGTGTGCGCTGTATCGTGCGCGGAGCATGGCGAGGGCGTTGGGGATGGGTGCGCCGTCGTGGTATATTTTACAGCAATCGCTGTAGCTATGTGTAGAACCGCAGGGGCAGGGTGCGTTGGAGTTGCACTGTTTTTTCATTATGGGCACCTTTTTTCATAAAAAAATCTATTTTCGTGTAACAATTCTAATGTATTTTTTCTTGTAAATCTTGTGTTGGAACTTTTTTGGGGAAAAAAGTTTCCCCCACAGCTCTGCTCTTTGTATCCGTAGGGCTCGTCCCTCGCCTAAGGGCTATGCCTTCG
>CAYJHT010000410.1:0-2400 GCA_964369615.1 uncultured Desulfovibrionaceae bacterium | reverse complement strand
GGGGGGAAACTTTTTTTTCCCAAAAAAAGTTTCCCCCCAAATAATCTTTTAATACAATAAGAACTTTCCCTTCAAATATCTTTTAATCTCATTCTATTCAGCACCCAAGTGGATACGTGCAAAGCGCGCGATGCTTATGGTGTCGTCTACTTCTTTTCCGGCGTCACGCAGGACATCGGCGATGGTTTTTTTGTCATCGCGGATGTAGAGTTGTTCGAGGAGGCAGACTTCTTTGTAGTATTTTTTTACAGCGCCTTCCACGATTTTTTCTACGATATTGGCTGGTTTGCCTTCATCGAGTGCTTTTTGGCGATAGACTTCGCGTTCGCGTTCGATGGTTTCGGGGTCGAGTGCGTCGGGTGCAACTGCCAGCGGGCTAGCGGCGGCGATTTGCATGGCAATATTTTTGCCGAGGGCAACGACGGACTCTGCGCTTGTGCTTTGTGCTTTGCCGCAGGTGAGTTCTACGAGGACGCCAATTTTATTGTTAGCGTGGATGTAGACACCGACAGAGCCGTTTTCTGCGACAGCGTAGCGTGCGAAGGCACCGAGGGTCATATTTTCGCCGACTTTTCCTATTTGACCTTGGAGGGAATCGCCGAGAAGAGCTTCGAGGGCTGGAGTATCAGCGGGATCTTTATCTAGGACAAGTTGGGAAATGGAGGCAGCAAAGGACTGGAATTGTTCACCGCGTGCGACGAAGTCTGTTTCGCAGCACAGGGCGCTCATGGCCACGGCTTTACCGTCGGCACTGGCGGCTACGGTGACGAGTCCTTCAGAGGTGGCGCGTCCTACTTTTTTAGCAGCTTTTGCGATGCCTTTTTGGCGGAGCCAGTCGACCGCTTTTTCGAGGTCACCTTCATTTTCTTGCAAAGCTTTTTTGCAATCCATCATACCTGCGCCGGTTTTGTCACGCAGTTCTTTCACCATTTGTGCGCTTATGGCAGCCATTGTTTTTCTCCTTAAACTTATTCAGCAGCGGCGTCGGTGGCAGCAGCGGCGTCAGCTTCATGAGCGGCAGCTTCTGGTGCAGCTTCAGCATCGGCAGCTTTTTGCATTTCTTTTTCCATATCGCCGTCTTTGTTCATGGCTTCGCCTTCCATGCATGCTTCGGCGAATGCGGTCACAAAGAGTTTTATGGCGCGGATTGCGTCATCGTTGCCGGGGATGATGAAGTCGATAACATCGGGATCACAGTTTGTATCTGTGACGGCTACGATGGGGATACCGAGTTTGCGGCATTCTTTGACTGCGATATCTTCGCGATGTGGATCGATGATAAAGGCCAGTTGTGGGAGTCGTCCCATGTCCTTGATACCACCGAGTGTCAAGTTCAGCTTATCCATTTCGCGTTGCAATTGCAGGACTTCTTTCTTTTGGTAGCGGCTTATGCTTCCATCGCTGAACATGGCTTCCAAATTTTTGAGGCGTTGTACGCTTTTTTGGATAGTGACAAAGTTTGTGAGGGTGCCTCCCATCCAGCGATTTGTCACGTGATATTGTCCTGCGCGGGCAGCTTCTGTGGCGACTGCTTCTTGTGCTTGGCGTTTTGTGCCTACGAAGAGCACCTTACCGCCGGCGGCGACAACGTCTACGACCTTATCGTATGCGGTGCGGAATAATTTGATAGTTTGTTGCAAGTCGATGATATGTACACCATTACGTGCGCCAAAGATGTATGGGCGCATTTTGGGGTTCCAACGACGAGTTTGGTGTCCAAAGTGGACGCCTGTTTCCAGCATTTGCTTCATGCTGACGTATGCCATAATGTCCTCCGATAGGGGTTATAACTTCCACCTAGACCGTGAAAGCCCCTTACCCGCGCGCAAAAAAGTATGCATGTTGCGGGCACCCAAGGGCGTGTCGTCAAGGTGTGTTTCGTTGAGCCAGTGTTTTTAAAAGATAATGAGAGAAATTGCAAGTTTTTTTTCTTGTCAGATTTATGCGCGTCCACGGCATTCTAATTTGTTTTTTTGTGGGGGAGGAAGAAAAAGAGGTGTTCAATAAAATATGTTAATTTAAAGTAGTATCTAAAATATATTTCGTGTTATCCATACAACAGCGCCGATTGTTTAGCTAAACAGATGGTTTTTTTTGAAGGGGGGTTTGGGGGGAAAGCTTTTTTTTTCCTAAAAAAAAGTTCCCCCCCAAGTGTCTTTCAAAAAAATCTTTTAGACTTTACAGGGCACTAGCTTTCCATGTTAAACAATTGTTTTTTTGAAAGGGGTTTGGGGGACTTGTGCCCGCTAGGGGGTGTTTCTAAATAAATTCTTTTGCATTTTAACGCTCTTTTGAAGATGTCAAACAGGTTTTTTTAGAGAAAAATACAAAACATCTTTTTCTTTTCATTCGAGAGCGCCAACTACCTAGGGGGTGTTTCTAAATAAATACTTTTGCATT
>CAYJHT010000409.1:0-2417 GCA_964369615.1 uncultured Desulfovibrionaceae bacterium | reverse complement strand
GGGGAAAGCTTTTTTTCCCAAAAAAAGTTTCCCCCCACAAGGCTTTCATAAAAACGCTTTATTGAGAAACAGCACCTAGCAAATCGAGAATGACAAAATCGGCGCAGATTGAATTGTAAGGCCGTATCTTACGCCGATGCATACGAAGGGTCACAAAAACGGACTTTGTTCACGAGAACGCCCTTTCTGTGGAATTTTTGGCTATGTGCGTGTGGCGCATGCACTGCCCTTGTCTCTCTGGCTCCTGTTTTGCCGGCTTTTGCTTTTTGGGCTTTTGCCTTTCTGTATTTTGCTTTCTGCCTTCCAAGCATTTAAAACCCCCCCCCCGTGCGCGTGCGCACAATGCCACACAGCGAAAGCCCTCACGCCCTCACGAAAAAATTGGGGGGTAGGGGGGTATATCTTAATTTCATTAAGATTAAGATTGTAATCAGAATCTGGCTATACCCCAGTCAAATTTTGACTAGTCAATTTTTGGCTACATAGGCACCTAACAGCCCGATAAAAAAGTCAAATTTGCAGGCCTTGTCAAAATACCCGTGGCTTGCTAAAAAACGCGAAGGATATCCATGAGCATCAGATAAAATGAGCAGTGATGAAATCAGCGCTTCTCAAAATATTTTTCTCAGAAGGGAGTTGTTATGCAGGATCGTCTTTGTGTCAAAGATATAAAAGCGCGCGAAAAAATCCGCACAGTCTTTTTAGTGGGCGGCGCAAGCCTTCTGCAAGCACGCAATGGCCCATACTGGCGCCTTGAATTGTGCGATAATACAGGCTCCTTGGAAGGGAAAATCTGGAGCCCTTACAGCATGCAATTTAAGGACATTACCGCAGGCTGCTTCGTAGAAGCTGAAGGCAATGTAGAGCTATATAATAATCAATTACAACTAAATATCGCGCATATGTACGTCTTGACACAAGAGCAGGCCGCACAGATGGACATGACCGCCTTCTTACCTGCAAGTAAGGTGGCACCGGATGTCATGTGGAAAGAGCTTATGGGACTGTGCGAACGGGAATTTCAGCACGAAGCGTGGCGCTCCTTTGTCTTTTCTGTTTTTCAGGATGAGGCAGTATGCGCGGCGTGGCGCCTCGCACCTGCGGCAAAGAAAATCCATCAAGCCTATTGTGGCGGCCTGTTAGAGCATACCCTCTCGGTGGCGCAATTGGTCGTGCGCTTGGCAGAACATTATCCGGAGCTTGACAAGCACGTCTTACTTGCCGCGGCTATTTTTCACGATATGGGCAAGATTTGGGAGCTTGCCGGCTATCACAGCTCACTTCTTGCGGACACACAAGAGCGCAGTCTTGTCCCCGATTATACAGACGCAGGCCGCCTTATGGGGCATGTAGACTTGGTCTTGGAATACCTTACACCCTTCTTGAAAAAATCAGCTTTGTTGCCTGAATTACAGCTACATTTTAAGCACCTTATCATAAGTCATCACGGTTTTCGCGAGTTTGGCGCCGCTTGTTTGCCGCAAACCGCAGAGGCGCTTCTCTTACACTATGCCGACAATATCGATGCAAAAATGGCGCAATGTCGCGAGCTTTTCAACGATTGGGAAGAAGAAAAGGTGGGCTGGTCGCCTTACCAATCATCCTTGGAACGCTTTATGTTCCGGCCTCAGCATACGTCGTCAAAATCATCTTCTGAATAAAGGAGCGACATGTTTATTTCCTTTGAGGGCACAGAAGGTGCCGGAAAATCAACAGCCTTGCTTGCCCTTGCAAAATCTCTGGCTGCGTACGGTTATGGTGAGGAGAAGCTTGTTTGTACACGCGAACCGGGCGGCAGTGCTCTTGGGCGCGAACTACGCGCAACGCTCTTAAATACCCAAACGCACGACCTTTGCCCCGAAGCGGAGCTATTACTTTTTACTGCCGACAGGGCGCAGCATGTCCATAGCCTCATCCGTCCTGCGCTTGCGGCGGGCAAGATTGTCTTGTGTGACCGTTATATGGACTCAACCCTTGCCTATCAAGGCGGCGGGCGTGGCCATAACAAGGAAAAGCTTCTTCAATTACATACTATTGCGACACAAAATCTCTGGCCTGATATCACATTCTTTTTTGACGTGCCTGTAGAAGTCGGCCTTGCCCGTGCTCACGCCCGCAATACTGCCGAGAACACAGCCGAAACAGAAGGACGCTTCGACGCTGAAAGCCTCGCCTTTCACACGCGTGTATACAATGTGTACAAGGAGCTTATAGCCGAGTATCCTCAACGCTTCTATGCTATCGATGCGACACAAACAAGTGAAGTTCTCGTCGCGCAGTGCTTAGAGCGTATTTTAGAGCGCCTTTCAGAAAATCATTCGCTAGTGCCTTGTAAAGTCTAAAAGATTTTTTTGAAAGGGGCTTGGGGAAAACTTTTTTTCTTCTTGGGGGAAAACTTTTTTTGGGAAAAAAAAGTT
>CAYJHT010000408.1:0-2422 GCA_964369615.1 uncultured Desulfovibrionaceae bacterium | reverse complement strand
TGGCCCCGGTGGTATCGCCTATGGAATGCGCTCCATTGGCGGAGTGTTGGAAATCCTTGACTATATGGAGAAATACTCCCCCGACGCTTGGATGCTCAACTACTCAAATCCTGCCGCAATTGTTGCAGAGGCAACACGCAGACTGCGCCCCAACTCCAAAATCCTCAACATCTGCGATATGCCAATTGATTTGGAGGAAAAAATGGCTCATATCGCAGGGTTATCCTCAAGAAAAGAGCTTTCGGTCGGATACTATGGCCTCAATCACTTTGGGTGGTGGCACAAAATTGAGGACAGCAAGGGAAATGACCTCATGCCCATAATTAAGCAACATGTCATGCAGCATGGCTATTCAAACTCAAAGCCGGGCGGACAACATGCGGAGTCCAGCTGGAACGATACTTTCACAAAAGCACGTGATGTATATGCTCTTGACCCCAACACGCTGCCCAATACCTATCTGAAATACTATCTGTTCCCCGACTATGTAGTAGAGCACTCTAACCCTGAGCACACACGTGCTAACGAAGTGATGGAATTTAGGGAAAAAAATGTTTTCGCTGATTGTCAAGCGGTCATTGATAAGGGCACTGCGGTTGGCTGTAAATTTGAAGCTGACGCACATGCAGAATACATTGTAGATTTGGCTTGCGCCATTGGTGAAAACACTAAGGAAAAAATGCTTCTAATTGTACCAAATGAAGGGGCGATTGAAAATTTTGACCGTGAGGCTATGGTGGAAATTCCGTGTATCCTTGGCAAAAATGGGTACGAGCGCATTGTGCAAGGTGCAATACCACGCTTCCAAAAAGGCTTGATGGAGCAACAGGTGGCTGTGGAAAAACTTGTAGTAGAGGCATGGATTGAAGGCAGCTACCAAAAGTTGTGGCAGGCAATCACAATGTCCAAAACTGTACCCAGTGCCAAAATTGCCAAGCTCATTTTAGATGACCTCATTGAAGCCAACAAAGGCTATTGGCCTGAACTTTCTTAATAAGAACGAGGTGAATGAATATGTTTTTTAACGCTAAAAAGAAAAAATCCGATGTTATAAGTCCGTATTGCGGCACATGTGTAAAAATTGAGGACGTAGACGATCAGGTGTTTTCCGAAAAGGTGGTGGGGGACGGCATTGCGGTTGACCTTACTTCCCCTGATGTGCTCTCGCCAATTGACGGTACCGTCACCATGGCGACAGATACGAAACACGCCTTTGGTTTAACAGATGCAAGCGGCACAGAGTACCTTTTGCATATTGGGATTAATACCGTGACACTCAATGGAGAGGGCTTTGAGTCCTACGTAGAGGAGAATGATAAGGTAAAAAAGGGGCAACTGCTATGCCGTGTTAACTTAGCACTTCTTAAGGAAAGAGGCATCAGTACAGTTTCCATGTTCATTGTCACCAATAAGGAGCTAAAATCAGTTTATACAGGCAGTGATGTAGAGCATGGCACGGAGAATATTTTGGCTATAAAATAAAGATTTGAGAGGAAATGACACAATGATACAGTTCGAGTATACAATCCGAGACCCACTGGGAATTCACGCCCGCCCTGCCGGCCTGTTTGCCAAGGCGGCAAAGGAATTTACCAGCACCATTACCGTGACACGTGGAGACAAAAGTACAAATGCTACTAAGCTGATGGCAATTATGTCTATGGGTATTAAGCAAGGAGATACAATTACTCTCTCAATTGAGGGCGATGATGAGGCACAAGCCGAGGTCGCAATAAAACAGTTTTTGACAGAGAATTTATAAGCGAACAACAGGAGGGCACAAAGATGAAACAGTATTCAGGCAGCCTTGCCTCCAAGGGGGTGGCAGTTGGTGTTATACGTGAACTTTTGCCAAAAGATGACACTGTACGCCGTGAGCGTATCACGGATATTGAGGGGGAAAAACTGCGATTTGCCACCGCCCAACAGGAGACTATGCGTCAGCTTGAAAACCTGTATGAGGTAGCCATCAAGGAGGTCGGTGAGCAAAATGCCCTCATTTTTGAAATTCACCGCATGATGGTGGAAGATGATGACTATGTAGACTCTGTTCTAAATATCATAAGCACCCAGAGTGTAAACGCCGAATATGCAGTCGCCGTGACGGGAGACAACTTTGCCCAGACCTTTTTAAGTATGGACGACGATTATATGAAAGAGCGTGCCTCTGACGTGAGGGATATTTCAGGGCGACTTGTCAGCGTGCTGTCTAAGCGTAGTGAGAGCGGACTTGATGTTGATGCGCCGTGCATTGTCGTGGCTGACGACCTCACACCCAGTGAAACTGTTCAGATGGACAAGAGTAAAATTTTGGCATTCGTCACCCGAAAGGGGTCTGTCAACTCCCATACTGCCATTTTGTCACGCACTATGTCTATACCGGCGTTGGTGGGCGTGCCCGTCCCTCAGGGGGTAGACGGCT
>CAYJHT010000407.1:0-2424 GCA_964369615.1 uncultured Desulfovibrionaceae bacterium | reverse complement strand
GTGAGTATAACATAAGAAAGCTATATGAGAAGATGGGGGTAATTGGACGCTTACCGAAAAAGTACGCCGCAAAACATGGCGCACATGAAGAAAATGGGGTTACTACCCGGTGTGCCTGACATCATGATTTTGTGGCCTAGGCTGGGATTCCATGGGCTTTTCATCGAAATGAAATCAGAAAAAGGACGCGCGACGACAACACAAAAAGAGGTGCACAAGGCAATAAAAGACTGTGGTTACGCAGTCGTCGTGTGTCACGGGTGCGACAAGGCCATCGAAGCCGTGAAGGCTTACGGCATCGGAAATGGTGAGGCATTTTATGATCTTCACGGATAAAAAAAGGGGCTTTCGCCCCTTTTGGTTAATTATTTTCCATATATAACTTGACAGTAACGCTATCCGCGGCAAGTGTGTACCTCTTTTCAAAAAATCTCTTGATTTTTTCTTGCGCCAACGATATAGGGAAAACACTTAGAGAAAATGGTTTTTCTAGGGAAATTCCTTAGAGGTGGGTATGGCTAGGGGAAATCCGCAGAACTTTAGGCCGCTAACCGCGGATGAACGGCGGAAGCTGTCAAAAAAAGGCGGCATTGCGTCAGGTAAATCACGAGGGAAGCAAAAGGCCATAAAAGAGCTTATTCTTGCTGCTGAAGGTGCTGACATGGAAGCAGTTGTGCAAGCAATGTTTAAAGCAGCTCAAAAAGGCGACGTAAGCGCTGCAAAATTTCTTGCTGATTATTCTGGGCAGAAACCCAAAACCGAAACCGAAGTCACGGGTGCGGGCGGTGGTGCTCTCGTTGTACGATGGATGAGCGATCATGACAGTGATTCCGTATAAGCCGAGGCCACTGCAAATGCAGTTTCACGAGGAGCGTACGCGCTTTTGCGTTCTGCTCTGTCATCGGCGCTTTGGCAAAACTGTTGCATCCATCAACGACCTTATCCGCCAAGCCATGCGCAGCGGAAAATCTGACTGGCGTGCCGCCTACATGGCGCCATTCCTCGGACAGGCAAAAACGGTGGCGTGGGACTACCTGCGGCACTTCACACACACGCTACCCGACGTAAAATACAATATTTCTGAACTCTCTTGCACTCTACCCACTGGTGCGCGGATACGTCTTTTCGGCACAGACAATGCCCATGCGCTGCGCGGTATGTATCTCGATGACCTTGTACTTGATGAGCCTGCCGATATGCCGCGTGAGGTGTGGACACAGGTTTTACGTCCCATGCTTGCCGACCGAAAAGGACGTGCGCTTTTTTGTGGCACTCCCAAGGGTGTCAACAACCTTTTGCACGACGCGTGGGAGGAAGCGGGCAAGGGCACGCAAGACTGGTGCAGATTTATGTTTAGAGCTTCTGACACTGGATACGTTGACGCCGATGAGCTTGTTGCAGCCAAGAATGCAATGGGAAGTGACGAGTACGCACAAGAGTTTGAATGCTCCTTTTCTGCTGCGCTCAAGGGCGCGTTTTACGCATCTATTCTCGAAGACATCGAAAAGCGTGGGCAGATATGCGCCGTGCCCTATTCGCCTGAGCTTCCCGTCCATACGGCGTGGGATTTGGGCATCGACGATGCCACAGCCATCTGGTTCTTTCAGATTACGCGTGCCGGGCAGTGGCGCGTTTTGGACTACCTCGAAGACAGCGGAGAGGGCTTACAGCACTATGTAAGTTTGCTCAATGCGCGTGGCTACATTTATGGCACCCACATTGCCCCTCATGATATCAAAGTGCGCGAGCTTGGCACGGGCATGAGCCGGCTTGAAACGGCAAAGCAGCTTGGCATCAACTTTGTGGTTGCACCTAACCTGAGCTTGGCTGACGGCATTGGTGCTGTGCGGCAAGCGTTGCCGCGTATGTGTTTTGACGCGGAAAAATGCGCAGGCGGCCTCACATCTTTGAGGGCATATCGCAAGAAATGGCGCAGCAAGGAAGAGATTTACGCGCAGACGCCGTTGCACGACTGGACGAGTCACGGCGCGGATGCCATGCGCTATGCTGTCGTCGGTATGCGTGAGGAGCGGCTTGACATGTCTCCGGGCAAGTCGCGGGCAAAAACCTCATACGACATTTGGAGCTGACATGCGCATTGAGCACATAAAGGACGCGGAGTACCGCACACAAATTTTTTTGCGCATGAAAGAGCAGTCGCTCGTGTCGTGCGCCATGAGTGCCCATGCTGACCCTACACTTGCACAATGGCTTGAGTGGACAGAGGAGCGCAGGGCTATTTTTTTAGGGGCGTATCCTAAGCACATTTTAGGCGGTTGCGCCACGTTTACGCCTTTCCGTGGGCGGTGCTGGGAGTTTGATTTTATGGCATTCAGGGGTTTTTTTGATGTGGCGCCAGACATGGCAAAGGCTGGCTTTGCGTGGTTTTTTGAGCACATGCCATGTGACAGCATCGTCGGCATA
>CAYJHT010000406.1:0-2451 GCA_964369615.1 uncultured Desulfovibrionaceae bacterium | reverse complement strand
AAAAGTTTCCCCCCAAGAAAAAAAGTTTTCCTCAAACCCCTTTCAAAAAAATAAAATGAGCATGCTGTGTAAGGATGTAAGGGTACTTTTATAATTCTGACATAAAGTGAGGGTCTATGTCTAAACGAGAACGTTCTTTTCGAGTTTTAAAAGAAAATGCCGCCCGCTTTACCATGGGAATATGCATATGCATCACCATGATTGTTCTCTATACGGTGCAGCCAGTTCTTTTACAACAGGCCGACAGAGAAATTTATGACGTCTTTCTGCGCAATAATGGGGGAGGTGAGCCCTCACCCACGCCGGCACTTATTGACCTTGACGAACAAAGCCTTGAAGAGTTTGGGCAATGGCCGTGGCCGCGCCACCTTGTAGGCAAACTTGTCGCCATTCTCGCAGAATCCGGCGCCGCCGCCATAGGGCTTGATATAATTCTGGCGGAGCCAGACAATTCATCGGTTATTAACTTACAAAAATCGTTCCAACGTCACTTTGATATCACCATCCCCTTAGACGGCATCCCCTCTGCCCTACATGATAATGACAGTATCTTGGCAAGCATTATCGCACAAACACCTTCGGTGCTCGGCGTCTATAATAGATACGGCGGAGAAGCAATCCCTCTGCCAAAAAACCTGCCCTTTGCCGACTCCATTATCGACCTTATGGGGCCAAACGATGTGTCGCCGCGCCTGCTCATTGGCAAATCTACCAGCGCCACACTCCCCTTGCCTATCCTCAATGCCGTAGCCCCCCTAGGCAGCTTGAACGTTGCACCAGATCCCGACGGCATCATTCGCTACGTTCCCTTAATTACAGAAATTGACGGGCGTATATTTATTTCGCTCGGTTTGCGTACCCTTATGCGTGCGCTCGGTGAAAAAAAACTTTTCCTTCTCAGCAGCCCCGACGGCCTTCGCGCCGTGCGCATTGGCACCAATAAAAAATATACCATCCCCGTCACCGTTGACGGGCGCTTTATGTTGCCATTTCGGGGGCCTCGCGGCTATTATCCCACATTCCGCGCCGCCGATATCCTGAACCGAAAAGTACCACCGGAAGAATTACAAGGACGCGCGCTTATTATTGGCACATCCGCACCCGGCTTGCTTGATATTCGCGCAACACCCTTTGACTCTGTCTACCCCGGAGCTGAAGTACATACAACCGTTATTGATGCTATTTTAAGCCAGCGTTTTATCGAAATTCCTCGATATATTATCGGTGCACAAATAGGCAGTATGATTATCATAGGTATTTTTGCCACACTCACCTTCACCCTCGCACCGGCTGTAGTCTATCTTCCTATATTGCTTGCCTTGCTTGGCAGTTCCTTTTGGGGAAGCTGGACGATTTTTCAAAATGGCATGTACATCTCCCCGCTCTATGTCATGATTCTTGTCGTCTCCCTTGCCATTGCCCTGCTCGCGGTGCGCTTCTGGCAAGAAGCACGCCAAAAACGTACCTTACGCAATGCCTTTAGCCGCTATATCGCACCAGACATGGTGGCACGCATTGTCGAAAGAGGCGAAGCCGTACTTGCAGGGGAAGAAAGAACAGTCACACTTATGTTCACAGATATTCGTGGCTTTACAACTATGTCAGAAGGCCTCACACCGGATCAAGTGGTCGGCGCTCTCAACCGCTACTTCACACCTATGACCGCCATCATCCGTGGCAGCCACGGCACAGTCGATAAATTCATCGGCGACGCCATCATGGCCTTCTGGAACGCCCCCCTTGATGTACCCAAGCACGAACTTCACGCCGTAAAAAGCGCCATGCAAATGCAAATTGCCTTGGCAGAACTCAATGTCGAACTCCAAAACGATATCGGCATCAGCCTACGCATGGGCGCCGGCGTACACACAGGAAAAGTCTACGTAGGAAACATGGGAAGTGCAGAACTTTTAGACTATACCTGTATCGGCGATACAGTAAACCTTACATCGCGCCTTGAAGGTCTCTGCCCTGTATACGGGGTAGGCGTCGTCACAAGTATGGAAACAGCGCGCCTCTGTCAGGCTTTTGCAGAAGCACACAATGAATCAGAAGAAAAAACACCTATCGAACCGGAAGAAATTCCATACTTCTTGCCGCTTGATTCCATCCGCGTCAAAGGAAAAACAGAACCTGTTGAAATTTGTACGCCGCTCTACGAATCAGATCGCAAAGCACGCCATGCAGAAATTGAAAGTTTCCTCCAAGCGCGCCAATCCTACATCGACGGCGATTTCAAAACCTCACTCCAAAGTTTTACAACACTCAATGAAAAATTCCCCGACGCTGTCCTCTATCAACTCTACAAAGAAAGAAGCGAAGAGCTCAGCACACATCCGCCCGAACACTGGGAAGGCGTATGGACATTTACGAAAAAATAGTTTTTTTGAAAGGGGTTTGGGAAAACTTTTTTTCTTCTTGGGGGAAAACTTTTTTTGGGAAAAAAAGTTT
>CAYJHT010000405.1:0-2454 GCA_964369615.1 uncultured Desulfovibrionaceae bacterium | reverse complement strand
AGGGGATGGGCACAAGGCCTGCGGCCATAGAAGCGTAAACACGCTTACGAATAATAGAATCAATGGTAGATTGGCATGGAGCCTCGCAATGACACTCTTGGGTGTCTACAGCTTCTACAATGTTTTCAGTATTTTTTTTCATAGTATTTCCCTAATTTAAGATAGTGACGACGATAATTTCCAGTAGTACGTGCTAATAGCATATACAGTAAAAAACTCTTTGTAAAGGTAAAATTTGCAGGCAAACGCATCGAGAGTGTCGACAAATATATAGAACATCTTTAGACTGTCGTAAACGAAACGCACAGGATGATGACAATGCCTATTTGTAAACGCTGTTCATCTCAGCAGGTCATAAAAAATGGAATAGTTTCTGGAAAGCAACGCTATAAGTGCAAGGATTGTAATATCAATTTTCGAGAAGGCGACAATCGTACAAGTGAGACCATACAAGCCAAGAAAGCCTTCTGTGTATTGTTTTATGCAATGGCCAAAGGGTCATATCGGATGTTGGGGCGCCTGCTGGGTGTGCATCATACGCAAGTCTATCGCTGGATAAGAGCGTTCGGTGAAGGCTTGCCAGAACCTGAAGTGCCCGCGACAATTACCGAGCTTGAGTTCGATGAAATGTGGCATTTTATAGAATCAAAAAAAACAAACTTTGGGTCATCAAAGCCGTTGACCGTTGTACAAGGCGAACCGTGGCATGGGTGCTTGGCGCTCGTGATACTGCAACATTCCGCCGCCTGTACAAGAAAGTAGAACATTTAAAGTGTATATTTTATTCAGATAACTGGGATGCGTTTGCAAGTGTATTGCCAAGAGATAGGCATGTTATTGGCAAGTCACATACTGTGTGCATCGAGCGAGACAATAGCAATACTCGCCATCATCTGGGCAGGTTTACTCGCAAGACAAAGGTAGTTTCACGCTCCATACATATGGTTGATATAACCTTGCGTATTGGGCAGGCGGTCACCACAACGGAGTTATTCTATGAACTGCAAAGAGTGATTACATCTATATTTAAGTAACCACTCTCCCTTTTCCTGTGTATCGCTGTCAGGTGGTAAGGATGTTTCCGACAATGCCGCTTCCGACGATGTCGCCTTGGTGAGGCTTTTCTTGTAGCCTTGTAGGCGCTCACTAAAAGTGTTCCCCTCATAGTCTGATAAATGTACAAAGCCTTTCATTTGTGCGTCGGTGAGAGGTGGATTGTCGGGGTCAGACAGGGCATTGGCATGGGCTTGTTCGTCTGTCATATTGCGCAAATGTTCTATCTCATTGTATCTGTTGCCTGTGTCACTTGTCATCATAGTGTCCTTTGCACTGGGCAATTTCGCATTCACCGTCTACAATACGATAAACAAGGCGATGTTCCTCGTTGATGCGGCGGCTCCAAAAGCCCGCAAGTTCACCTTTTAAGGGTTCGGGTTTGCCTTTTTCCTCACATGGGTGGCGTTGCACCTCTTTTATAAGTGCGTTTACGCGTTTCAAAATACGCTTGTCATATTCTTGCCAATAAAGATAATCTGCCCATGACGAATTGTGCCGGATTAACATATTAGTCCTCAATCAAGGCTTGCGTGGTACAATTGCGCCGTGCGTTTAAGTCTGCCACCACGCTTTTTAGGTGGGCTTGATTTTCTGTGCTGTAAAATGGGTCTGTCTTTGGAGTAAAGGGTAAACCGTTCTCTCTCACCATTTGCGTTAAGAAAAGGCGTACACTGGATGCAAGGTCAAGCCCCATGCTTTGAGCTACTTCTTGTGCTCTTGCGCGTAAATTGTCGTCGATGCGTATCTGTAAACTTGCCATTATTATACTCCCTATATATCATTATGTATCATGTTCTTTCATGTACTATGTAGCAACAAGCAATACATTGTCAATGACATCTTAAGCTTTTTTCTTACCCTTGCCAAAGAGCATGTCACGTCTGCTTTTTGAGGGACAATTCTCGTTACGTCATGGTTTCTGCTAATACCTCGGCGGCATATTGGTTCAAGCTCATATTGTGTACATGCGCTTTCATGGCAAGTCTTGCGTGTAGAGCGGGGTCAATGCGCAAAAGAAATTTTCCGCTATACGATTTTTGCGGTTTCTTGCCTATTTCTTGACAATGGGAGGGGTAATCGTCCACGGCCTCCTCGAAAGCTTGGCGTAGCTCTTTCACGCTCTCACCTTCAAAGGTAATTATATCGTTGATGCCAAGAATGCGCCCCATGAGACACTCGTCCTCTCGGCTGTATTCTAGAGTTCCTGTGTATTCTTTATATGTCATGGCCTTATACCTACCTTTTCAAAAAACTCTCTCAGCAAGGAAATGTAATATCCCCTTGTGCTTTTCGGATTGTGCGGACGGTGCAAGGCTAAGGTCACGCCGTCCTTATCATATTTGAAGACCTCTGCATAATTAATTGGATATTTTTGCTTGTAATTATTTGATTTTTATT
>CAYJHT010000404.1:0-2455 GCA_964369615.1 uncultured Desulfovibrionaceae bacterium | reverse complement strand
TGGCACGCTGTGGCAACAAGTGCCTCATTGGCTGATGCGAGGCTGTCATCATCCATATCTTCCAGTGCGTCGAGGTGTATCGATTCGTCTTTTATCTCATTTTTAATTTTTTCGATGCGTCTTTGAATTGCCCGCCGAATCGCCGCAACAGAACTTGAAGCCAATTTTTGCATAGAAACAAGAATCAGCATGATAACTTTTGCATATTGCTGTTTTTGGCTGCTTGCGTATGTTCTGCCTGTCACAATAAATTCAGTAAGCTTCTCATAAAATATCGCTTCTGCCGCAGAATAGGCATAAGCTACCTTATGGGTACTGACCGGCGTAAAAATCAAGTTGCCGTCCATGTCCGTTGCTTTTTGCTTATTGTTTCGTATCATGACAGAGCTTAATTTCTCAAAAACATCTTCAATACGCTGTTTTGGTGAAAAATCATCCGATCGCAAAAGCTGAAGGAGCGATAAAAATCCAAAATCTTTGCCGCGGTGTGGTGTCCCCGTAAAGAGCAATAAAGCCTTGATACGTCCTTTCGCTTCCAGTGTTGTCATGAGGCGCAGGGCAAGGGTTTTTCCTGTACGCTCATCGGCATTCAAATGATGCGCTTCGTCTACAATCACTAAATCCCACGCCTCTGCAGTGCTAATACGCTCCCATCGACTGTTGACGTCTTTGCGTATGGTATGCATAGAAATAATGACACATGAATGGGTATTCCAATAATCAGATTTCTTATTGTCTATTGAGGGTGCGTACAGAGTAAAACGAATATCAAACATGGTACGCATTCTTTCTTGCCACTGCTCAGCCAAGCTTGCAGGCGCAACAATCAGAACACGCTGGATTTTTTTTGCGGCAAAAAGCGACGTCAGAATAAGACCCGCCTCGACAGTTTTGCCAAGCCCCACATCGTCGGCAATAAGCCAGCGCGAAGGCCATTCTGTCAACACCTGCTTGCATACCCACAGTTGATGGGGGAAAAGCGTGATGCGCGAATTGGAAAACACACCCCATTCGTCATTTATCGACCGTATGCACGCGCCGATGCTCCGCGTGAGCACAGCCAGTGCCTTGTCATGTCGTGCAGAGGCCAATTTTTCTTCGACTTTCGCAAGGCGCTCTAAATCACAATATTGACATTCTTGCAGACCGGTTGCAAAACGCACAATGACCGTATCGCCGTCAAGACTGCGGACTGTCCCTTCACCAAACATGGGATGTATAACAAAGTCATCCTTGATAATCATGCTCAATCCTTGTTCCTTGGTAACGCAAGGTCAAAGTTATAATTGAAATGCGGTATGTTATCTCCAGTAGTCGCCGTAATGCCTGAAATGAGGTCGCTGTGCTTTCCATAAATGTCATCAGCTTGAGACTCGGCAAAGTCGAATGCTTCAAACACTCTCTTGGACGGTATCCAACAATAAGGCAACATGGCCGGCTGACGATAACCGTCAAAATCAATCCGTGTCAGTTCACGAATCACCCAAAATAGACCTATTTTCAAAGGAATCGGTGGAGCATCCCAAGCCTTGCCGCTTGAGGATAAGTGCGGATTGGCACGAGGGGAAAAATGTGACCTTAAATGAATGCTTTGTGTTTTTTCAACTTCTTTAGGAAGCTGGCGAAACAGCGTTCGATAGACCTCAAAATATTTGTTGATTTGATACTGAAAGATGAAAGACTTCATCCATTCGCCGTAATGCTGCTGCGCGTTACTTTGCTTGTCAAACCACGAGTCAAGGGATTGCAGCCACGAGGCACTGTCTTTGTGACCTGTTTTTGTAATGAATATGTTCCAAAAGGCTGATTCATGCTCACGCAGTTTATTTATAAAGCCTTGGTGCTGTTCCGGCTTTTGCCGCCCCATGCTTTGTAAATGCCCTAGAAGCAAGAGCATACACCACGCTTCCATGTCATTGTTCTGCAAACGCTCCAGTAAACCTGAATCTGTAAATCCATCTGGCCAACAGTTCTCTCGGAATCGTCGGTCGCCAATACTCGCTTCAAGTTCTGCGATAATTCCGCCTGTGGTCTTTCTCGGTGCAGACGCATACTCATCGCTCGAGTATTCATTATGTGATAAGTTATGATATGCTTCATCATGTGAGACACTTGTACTCAGATTGCTGGCTTCTCTCCAGTACGACAGTCCTCTGCCATCAGTATGGAGCGTGCGCAAAAATTGGGCATGGCTTGAATACGACTCGCCGACAATGCCTTCAGACAAGACTGCGTGCAAACTGTCCCAAAAAGCATCGGAATACTTGCCTTTACAGACCTCAAAAAACTCTAAGAGACCTTTGCCAAAGTTTTCTCCCAATTGCTCCATGTCACTCAATGTGTCTTTACTGTGAATATTCACATGCGTTCGCCCGGGATTTAATGGAAAGGGGCCGTTGAGCACATATCGGCATTGCCATATTTCTTGTGTTGGCATGGTATTCCAGAGGAAGGG
>CAYJHT010000403.1:557-2463 GCA_964369615.1 uncultured Desulfovibrionaceae bacterium | reverse complement strand
TCAGCTTCAGCGCCTTAGTTGTCGTGGGCGATGGCAAGGGCAATGTGGGCTTTGGGCTTGGCAAGGCACAAGAAGTGCCTGAGGCTTTGCGCAAAGCCAGCGAACGTGCTCGTAAGAACCGCGTGTTCATTCCCCTTTTGGATGGCACACTTCCCTATGAAATCCTTGGTCGCTTTGGCGCAGGCTATGTTATGCTCAAGCCCGCCTCCAAGGGTACCGGCATCATTGCCGGCGGTGCTGTGCGCGCTGTTATGGAAGCTGTGGGTGTGACGGATGTTTTGGCAAAAGCCATTGGCACCAACAATCCCCACAATGTGCTTCGCGCAACCATTCAGGGTCTTGTATCCTTGCGCAGCGCAGAATATGTTTCTGAGCTTCGCGGTAAGAAGCTTGAAGCGGTGAGGAAGTAGCCATGTCTGAGATACGCATTAAACTTGTTCGCAGCCGCATTGGCTGTACGCCTAAACAGCGTGCAACGCTTGATGCTTTGGGGCTGAAGCGTCGTGAAATGGTGAAGGTCATGAAGGACACTCCTGCCATTCGTGGTATGATTGCCAAGGTTGTTCACCTTGTGAGCGTCGAAGATAACTAGAGCCTACTTTTGAGGAAATTACTATGCAATTGCATGAATTATATCCTTTTCCAGAAGAGCGTAAGACTCGCCGTCGTGTAGGGCGTGGTTCTGGTTCTGGTCTTGGTTGTACGGCAGGCAAGGGAAACAAAGGGCAAAATGCCAGAGCTGGCGGCGGAGTACGTCCCGGTTTTGAAGGCGGTCAAATGCCCTTGCAACGTCGCTTGCCAAAGCACGGTTTTAAGAACGCACCCTTTAAGGTCGTTTATGAAGTGATCAATCTTGATCGCCTTTTGGATGCTTTTGAAGGTAAGGAATCCATTAGCTTGGATGATATATATGCGCGCGGTCTTGCAGGTTATGGCAAGCCAGTAAAAATTCTTTCTCGCGGCGAGGTAACACGCGCTGTGAAGGTTGAAGCGCATAAGTTCAGCGCGCCAGCTGCGGAGAAGCTTCGCAGCGCCGGCGGCGAGGCAAAGCAGTTTGAGGCTGTTGTCATTGCTAAGGCTTAGTGCGTTTGAGCAATTTGCTTGAGGCTTTTTGTGACAAGTAGAGTGTGCTATTCAAATGAGGGCACACTCTGCCTTGTCGTTTTGCAGTGTGAGTCATGCTGTCCACTTAGAATAAGAGAAGAGAGATTCCATGGCAAATGGAGCGGTAAATAACATGGCAGCACAGACTGGCCTGATGAAGAAAATTGGCTGGACTTTTTTGCTTTTGTGTTGCTACCGAATAGGCGTACATGTGCCTATTCCCGGTGTGGATGCTGGAGCATTGGCAAGTTTCTTTGCCCAAATGTCCGGCACTCTTTTTGGCCTTTTTGACATGTTTTCCGGTGGTGGCTGTCCAACACTTCAGTCTTTGCTCTTGGCATTATGCCCTACATTTCGGCCTCCATTATCATGCAGCTCATGCAGGTAATGAGCCCGAGTGTGAAGCGCATGGCTAAGGAAGAAGGTCAAGCAGGCAAGCGAAAAATTACCCAGTACACTCGATACTTGACGATTGTGATTACGATTATACAAGGCTTTGGCATTGCCATGGGTCTTGAGAGTATGCGCAGTCCGTCAGGCTCCTTGGTGGTGATGAATCCCGGCTGGGAGTTCCGAATAATTACGGTTATTACGTTCACAGCAGGTACAGCGCTCATCATGTGGCTCGGTGAAAAGATTACGGAAAAAGGGATTGGTAATGGTATCTCTCTCATAATCTTTTCTGGTATTGTGGTGGGCATTCCTCGCGCCATTGCGCAGTCTGCGGCACTTATAGAAGCAGGGGATATGAGCATATTCTTTGCTGTCTTTATACTCGTTTTTATGCTGGCAGTGACCATGG
>CAYJHT010000403.1:0-547 GCA_964369615.1 uncultured Desulfovibrionaceae bacterium | reverse complement strand
TTTATGGAACGCGCCCAAAGGCGCATTCCCATTCACCATGCCAAGCGTCAGGTGGGGCGCCAGATGATGGGCGGACAAAATACGCACTTGCCCTTGCGTGTCAATACGGCAGGCGTTATTCCTCCCATTTTTGCTTCGAGTTTGTTGCTTTTTCCGGCGACACTTGGGCAATTTTCCACAAATGCCTTTGTGCAGCAGATAGCGGCCTTCTTTTCGCCGGCTACCATAGGCTATAATATCATTTTTGTGGCACTCATCTTCTTCTTTTGCTATTTTTATACGGCTATCATATTCGACCCCAAGGATATAGCAGAGAATTTGAAGAAGAACGGTGCCTTCATTCCCGGCATTCGCCCCGGAGACAAGACGGCTGAGTATATCAACAAGGTGCTCTCGCGCCTGACCTTGACAGGTGGCACATATATTTCACTTGTTTCCGTGTTGCCCATGATACTCATTGCCAACTTTAATGTGCCCTTCTACTTTGGTGGCACAAGCTTACTTATCTTAGTGGGTGTTGCCATGGACTTTATGAGTCAGATGGAAT
>CAYJHT010000402.1:0-2477 GCA_964369615.1 uncultured Desulfovibrionaceae bacterium | reverse complement strand
AAGTTTCCCCCCAAGTATCTTTCAAAAAAATCTTTTAGCCTTTACAGGGCACTAGATGTGCACAAAGCCAAGCCAGTCATGGGACAGCACCTTGCAAAAAAAACGTGGATTACAAAGCAATTTAGCTATCATAATAGATGGTTTCCTCTCTCAACGAAACCACTTTGCCTCTCTTTCTAGGAAATTGCAAGCGAAAAATCTCGAAAAAAACATACAGCCTCACGCCATCTCACGTTATTCTAATTTCGTTTTTTTTTTGAAAACCACTTGGGGGGAAACTTTTTTTTGGGGAAAAAAGCTTTCCCCCTTCCTTCCCCACAAAAAACAAATTAGAATAACGTGTGGGTAACACAGTAAGCAGGCTTTATTTTTTTGACTTCTGACTATGTTTATAATAACATGCTTGTGTGGCTCTTGGAGTCTTTATCTTTCACCACAAACAAAGAGAAAAAAATGCTTATTTCCAAAAAAATTGTACACTTGTTATCTGTGTGTGTTTTATGTCTAGGCTTTGCCTTGCCGCTTGCCTTGAGTAGTGATGCTCTTGCGGCGGCAGCTGTGGCTGTTACGTTTGAGACTACAAAGGGCGATATCGTTTTGCGACTTGATGCCGATAAGGCGCCGGAAACTGTGAAAAACTTTTTGAATTATGTGAGAAGCGGCCATTACGATGGCACCATCTTTCACAGAGTTATCGGAAAGTTCATGATTCAAGCAGGTGGAATGACACCTGATATGAAGGAAAAACCCACAGAAAAACCTATAAAAAATGAAGCTTCCAACGGCCTCACCAATGAGAAATATACCATAGCCATGGCGCGCACTTCAAATCCTCACTCTGCTACAGCACAGTTCTTTATCAATACCGCCAATAATAAATTTCTCAACTATACCGCTCCCACAAATCAAGGATATGGCTACACTGTCTTTGGTAAGGTCATTAAAGGACAAAATGTTGTCGATATGATAGAAAAGGTGCCCACAGGTAGACGCGGTATGCATGAAAATGTCCCCACAGAGCCTGTCGTCATCACAAAGGCAACTGTTATCGAATAAACCACGCCCTTTTTGAGCCTGCACTTCATACACTTACATCACCAGTAATTTGGTTTTTCTAAAAGATTTTTTTGCAAAACACTTTGGGGGAAAGCTTTTTTTTCCTAAAAAAAGCTTTCCCCCAAACCCCTTCAAAAAAATATCTTTATTTAGAAACAGCCCCTAGGTGAAAGCGCAACTTTTTATATCTATAAGACTTATCGATAAAACTTGCTTTTTCTGAAAAAGGATGCAAAGCTCCTTGTATCTAAATACACAGGGCACAGCGCATGGATGCGGTATTGTCCTCACCAATGCTGTTATGATGACAGGAGCAAGTATGATGACCTTTCAAAAAAAGACGTGGCTTCTTTGCATGACAGTGAGTCTCTTGCTCATTGTAAGCACAGCTTATGCAAAATACCCCACAAAGCCTATTACATTAATTGTTCCCTTTGGCATAGGTGGTGATAGCGATGCCAGTGCGCGTCTCTGGGCAAAATTTGCAGAAAAAGAATTGGGGCAACCTGTTCACGTCGTCAACAAAACAGGCGCTGGCGGACTGACAGGAACGCTCTTCGCCGCAAATGCAAAACCAGACGGATATACACTCTTTCTTGGACAGGCAGGGCCATGCATTGTCATGCCAATACTCTATGGTGATAAAGGCTTACATTTTGAAAGTTTTGAATATATCACCCGATTTATGCGCGCCAACAATGCTGTCGTCGCTGCCGCCAGCGCACCGTGGGACTCTCTTAAAGAATTTCAAGCCGACACGCAAAAGTACATACGTACCTATGTCTTTAGCTCCCCATCAAAGGTCTCATGGCTCACCCTTGCTTTTTCCAATTGGGCTTTACAAAATACTGTACATGTGCGCCATGTCAATTACTCAAGCGCAGCAGAGGCAGCCGCGTCCATCGTCGGCAAATACGGGGATATTACATTTCTCTTTCCAAACAATTATACACAACTTGTTGATGAGCAAAAGCTGAAAATTCTTGCTATTGCCGATAAAAGTGAACGTTATCCACAAGCTCTCACCTTTGATGAACAGGGATACAAAGGCGACTTTTTTGGGTGGAGTGGCATTGTTGCCCCAAAGGGCACCCCTGCAAAAGTTGTCAATACACTTATATATGTCACAGAGGCTATGGCAAAAAATGCACACTTCCTTGCAGAAATAAAAGCTTTTGGATTTACGCCGGATTCACTCTCTGGTGACGCATGGGCGAACGAAGTCAAAGCACAATACAGTGACATAAAAAAGCTCTTGAAAGAGCTTAATAGTGCGGAAACATTGATGCATCAATAATCTTTTGCTCATGCCTTGTCATTTTTAAAAAACAATTTTAAATGAAATACCTTTTCAAAACTTCCATTACAAAGCGCCAACTATCTAGCTAAACAGGTGGTTTTTTTGTAGGGGGGTGTGGGGG
>CAYJHT010000401.1:0-2480 GCA_964369615.1 uncultured Desulfovibrionaceae bacterium | reverse complement strand
CAAATACTCTTGAGACAGTTTGAAAATTCACGATTGTTGTCAGAGAGTGTACAAGAATGTTTATAAAAAGAAGTGCGTGTTTTTCATTAAAAAGCGCCAACTATTTAGTTAAATAGATGGTTTTTTTGAAAGGGGGGTTGGGGGACGTGTGCCTTTCAGGGTGAAACTTTTTTTCCTAAAAAAAGTTTTCCCCCAAGGAAAAAGTTTTCCCCAAACCTCTTTCAAAAAAACAAAATTAGAATCACGTGATATGCAAAGTATGCGCTGAATGCTTGACCTTTGTGTCATGAGAACGTATACTGCATGGCAAATGTTTGGAGGTCGTCATGTTTGGTTTTGGAACACAGGAAATTTTAGTCATATTAGTAATAGCCTTGGTTATCTTTGGAGCAAATAAATTGCCAGAAATTGGCAATGGGCTTGGACGCGCCATCCGCAACTTCAAGCGTGCGTCTTCCGAACCCGCCGAAGTGGATATAACCCCAAAGGATTCAAAATCAGGTGACCCTAAGGCATAGGTGATGCTTGATGTGTAGACACGATGCCTACGTGAATCTTGAAAGTGCGCCCCTTGCAAAAGACGCGCTGCTTGTGCGGGAAACACGCTTGGCTTTACATAATCAAAAGCAGGGCACTGCTTAAAATACCAGTACTTTATGTACAGTGCGCGCATGTTTTTCTATGAAACTTCCATATGAGCCTTTAAAAAAGGAGCACATTTGCAATGATAGCCGAACAAATCTCCATTTTTCTTGAAAACAAAGCAGGACGTATCGCTGACGTTACTCTCGCCCTTAGTCAGGCCGATGTAAGTATTCGTGCGCTCTCCTTGGCAGATACGTCTGATTTTGGCATCCTTCGAATCATTGTCTCTGATCATGAAAAAGCAAAGCAGGTCTTAAAGGATGGCGGTTTCACCACAGGCCGCACTAATGTTGTTGCCGTAGAGGTCGAGGACAAGCCCGGTGGCCTACATAATGTCTTGATGCTCTTGGCAGAGCACGGTATCAATGTAGAATATATGTATGCTTATGTGCAAAAAGATACAGAAAATGCCACTATGATTTTCCAGTTTGACAGAATTGATAAAGCTGTCTCCGTCTTAAAAGACAGCTCCATCCCCATTGTTTCGCCTGAACGCTTGTACGGTTAAGATCCCAATGAGGGGAGAGAGGGATGCCGACGAGCGCCCGTAGGCTTGTGCGCGCTTTTCGCGCGTCGGCGTGTATTTCAATGCAAGGGGAAAAAAGTGCTTGTGCTTCAGCGCTTTTTTCCCCTTTGCGCGTTCTAGATGATTGCCTTGTGGTGGCAGCACAAGGGCGAATTGTTTTTTTGGGGTCATATTCGCCGCGGGCTGTTCCTGCTGGCGCTGACCTTATTGACCTTGGTGATGTGATTTTGACGCCGCCTGTTGTCAATGCCCATACCCATGTACAGCTCTCCCACATGGCACAGAGAACATGTCGCGGGCAAGGTTTTGTACCGTGGCTGCGCAGTCTTATTGCCCTGCTCCCATTGCCGCTGAATGAGAATGCTATTCGTCATGCTGTGCACAGTATGGCTGCGTCGGGAACGGGGCACTTTGCAGATTATACGCATCTTGGTATGCATTGCGTCGCACATGCGGCGAGAGAAGAGGGAGTCGAAGCGCATTTGCTTGCGGAATGGTTTGGTTTTAGTGATACTTTCAGCGACGCAGCATATTTGCCGCCGCGTTGCCGCGCAGCTCAAGAGTATCTCGCGTCTGAACAATATGCGCAGATTATCCCTTGTGTACATGCGCTTTATTCTACGGCTGCGAGCACGGTGCAAGATGTACAGCGTTGGTGCACGCAGCGCAACAAGCCCTTTGTCTTGCATCTTGCAGAATCACTTGACGAACATGAAGCGCTTGTGGATGGAAGCGGCGCCTTGGTGGATTTGTATAAGAATGTCGTCTTGCCGCAAGACTGGCAAGCACCTCATATGTCACCGGTTCACTATGCGCACAAGCTTGGTGTACTCCAAGAAAATACCCTTGCCATTCATTGCGTACACACAGCAAGAGATGAACAGAAGATTTTAGCTGAGCAGGCTGTGTCTGTGTGTTTATGTCCGCGCTCAAATGCCTATATCGGTGTTGGTGCAGCGCCCGTCTCTGCGTACATCCATTTGCCCCTGTGTCTTTGTCTTGGCACTGATGGTTTAAGTTCAAATGATGACCTTGATGTCTGGCAAGAGGCACGTTTTCTTCATGAACATCACGCCATACCTTGGCGCGCTTTGATACGCATGTTGACCGTGAATGGCGTAAAAGCTTTGCATTTACACCATGATGACATGTATGCCGGAACGCTTTGCGTAGGTGCGCGTGCACAGTGGGCAGTTTTTCCTTTTGACAAGACTGCATTTTAATTTTGTTTTTTTGAAAGGGGTTTGGGGAAAACTTTTTTTATTTTTTTAAATTTTTTTCTTGGGGGGAAACTTTTTTTAGGAAAAAA
>CAYJHT010000400.1:0-2482 GCA_964369615.1 uncultured Desulfovibrionaceae bacterium | reverse complement strand
GGGGGGAAAGCTTTTTTTTCCTAAAAAAAGTTTCCCTCCAAGAAAAAAACTTAAAAAAGTATCTTTATTTAAAACAACTTAAAATATGGTTCCCTAAAATGCTTTCAATTCTGTACGTACTTATTCCCATCTTCGGCATAATGACACTTGGCGCCTTTGCAGAACGCCGCCACCTCTTGCCACCAGAAACTGGTAAGTGCTTAAACCAATTTGTCTATTGGTTCAGCCTGCCCCTGCTCCTGTTCTCCATCATGTCGCAAATACGCTTCGAAAATATGGCATGGTCGGTGGTACTCGGCGGGACAATAGGCTTGCTCGTGTCACAAAGCCTTGCAACCCTTATCCTGCGCTGCGGGCCGTACTCGTGGAAACAAAGCACGATGGGAGGCATGACAAGCAGTTTTCCAAATGTCGCATTTATGGGCATCCCAATGATATTATTACTTTACCCTGAAAATGCAGAAGCAAAGATCGTCGCAGGCATTGCGGCAATACTGCCCACAACAAATCTCGTTCTCACAGATATCGCCCTCACATTACAAAACGAAAAAACTCTAAACATACAACATCTTTTGAAAAATGTATGGCGAGGACTCTATACAAATCCCAGCTTGATAGGCGCAAGCCTCGGCGCCTGTGTAGGCCTTCTCAATATACCACTGCCCACATCACTCTTACAAATAGCGCAAATGCTCGGCAACACAGCATCCCCCTGTGCACTCTTCTGTATTGGCATGTCCGTCGCAAGCCAACTTGCAAACATCGGACAAAACAAACACGACATAAAAACAGCACCGCGTACCACAAGTCTCATGGTCTTTTGCAAACTCCTCCTGTCACCGCTCATTATGTACGCATGCTGCACTACCCTCGGCGTACAAGGTATTCACCTCGCTGTTATGACCATTTTAGCAGGTATGCCCACTGCCGTCCTCTGCCATATAATCGCCGCAAAACACGAAGTCATCACCAACGACACCACAAATGCTATCCTTGCAGGCACACTCCTCTCCTTGCCAAGCCTTGCAATCGTTATCGCAATTGTACAAGCTGCCATTGCCCACTGATGCATATTTCAAAGATATAGATTGCCGCCTTGCTGCACACAAAAAATAAAGCAATAAAAATTATGAAGACACTTAAAACAGCTCCCCCAAACACGGGGCAACAGCACTGCCTGTATATCTTAAAGGAGTATATATGTTTTTTCAATATGATGATAAGAGCATAGACTATTTAAGCGCACAAGATGCCACACTTGGAAACGCCATAAAACGCATAGGTCACATCAAACGCGCCGTCAACAACGATATTTTCTCCTCCATCATCCACCATATCGTCGGACAACAAATTTCCACCGTCGCACAAGAAACACTATGGCGACGCCTTGAAGAAGGCCTTGGAAGCATCAACGCACACAGCCTGTGCAATTGCAATCGGGACGAACTCCAAGCCTACGGCCTCAGCTTTCGTAAAGTAGACTATATCCAAGATTTTGCACAAAAAGTGCGTGACGGCGAACTCATCCTTGACGCTTTCACACACATGCCCGACAAAGACGTCATCGACACGCTCTGTCGCCTCAAAGGCATCGGCGTATGGACCGCTGAAATGCTCCTCCTCTTCTGCCTACAAAGACCAGATGTTGTAAGCTTTGGCGACCTTGCCATCATCCGCGGTATGCGCATGCTCTACGGACACGAAAACATAGATAAAAAACTCTTTGACACATACGCGCGCACCTACTCCCCCCACGGCTCCGTAGCCAGCCTCTATCTCTGGGCTATCGCCGGCGGCGCCCTACCAGACTTGCATGACCCCGCACCAGCACTAAAGGAACGAAAAACAAAGAAAAAAGAACAAAAAAGTCAGGAAGAAAAAGTCGCATACTACCAATGCCCCTACGGCCTTATGCGTGTCCTTTATACCGACACACACATCCTCTCTCTCAAGCGCTGCGCAGAAGAAAAGAGCGAAAAACCTGCACTTCCCCCCCACGTCCGCGCCCTTTTCACACAACTTGACGAATATTTTGCAGGAAAACGCCAAAACTTCGAACTCCCCCTCCAGCTACACGGCACAGACTTTCAAAAAAGCGTCTGGCAAGCACTGTGCGACATTCCCTACGGAGAAACACGCTCATACCAAGAAATAGCACAAGCCATAGGCAATATAAAAGCCTGCCGCGCCGTAGGCCTTGCCAATAACAAAAACCCCATCAGCATCATCGTCCCCTGCCACCGCGTTGTAGGTAAAAGCGGCAAGCTTGTAGGCTATGCCGGCGGTCTAGAAATGAAGGAAGGACTTTTAAATTTAGAAAGAAAAACAAGATTTTAATTGCTTTTTCAACATATTGCCGGTGCAATGTGTTTTATGTAAAACTGTAAATTAACTCCTCTTATTGAACAACGATTTTTCTTCATTCGTTGAACAGCGAGCGCGTTTTGAAGGGAGGGGCCTGCCCGAAGGGTGCCGAAGGCAT
>CAYJHT010000399.1:0-2505 GCA_964369615.1 uncultured Desulfovibrionaceae bacterium | reverse complement strand
TCCCCAAAATAAACGTCTCTTGGAATGGTAAATCTTTGCATTTCTTGTCTCCTTAGCAATCATAAAACTCGCTCACAGCAACGGTGCTGCACTGCGTTGATTGGATATATAGGCAACAAGTAAAAAATGCGCAAGAAGGCACTTTATTGTCGGTAACGTACCAAAGGGTTTTTAGCTTCCCTTTTGGTGCCTGCTCTTCATCTGCTCTTAGCTCTTTTCGTATGATTTTATAACACTCTGCCCCCATTGATTTAATTTCTCTAAAATAGGTATGCACTCCTTGGCTAAAGGGGTCAGTGAATACTCTACAACAGGGGGGATAGAGGGGTAAATTTTTCTTGAAACTAAATTATTTTTTTCGAGACTGCGTAATTGTTGCGTAAGCATTTTCTGGGTGATGCCGGGGATAACGCGCAAAAATTCGTTGAAACGAATGTGCTCCTCTTCATGCAAGCGCCACAAAATAACAACTTTCCATTTGCCTGAAAGCACTTCCAGCGCTACTTCCATTTCGTGCAAAAAATTTGCACAGCTGATTTTATTCTCTCGATCATCGGGCACGGCATTATCTCCTTCTTACGTGAAATCTACTCTACGCTCAACTACAAAAAAAAAGCTTCGCAGTAAAGAGTTTTTCCTTGTGTTTGTCAGGAATTTTTTTTAGTAAGCGGACTTGACCTAGTAAGAACAATTCTTAATTGTCTATATCATTTAAGAAATATCAATAAAGTGGAGTATGCTATGAAAAAACCTTATAAAATACTTGTCGCATGCATATTTTTGTCAGTATGCGCTTTGAGCGTTCTTGCTCTTGCAGCAAATGTTGACAGACTTGATATGAGCTATACCTCCTCTGAGAAGGGGGACATGCAAGAAAAAAACAAGGAGGGTAGGCGTATGAAGTGGAATATTTTGACGCAAGAAGAGGAACGCGTCATTGTACATAAGGGGACAGAGAGACCTTATACAGGAAAGTATTTAAGTAATAAAGAAAGTGGATTATACACGTGTAGGCGTTGCAATGCGCCCTTATATACCTCTGCGGACAAATTTGATTCGCAATGCGGCTGGCCAAGTTTTGACGATGCTGTCCCCGGTGCAGTTTTGCGGGTGCCAGATGCGGACGGTGTTCGTGTGGAAATTGTCTGCGCCAATTGCGGCGCCCACTTGGGGCACGTCTTTGAGGGCGAAGGCTTTACTGAAAAAAATGTGCGCCATTGCGTGAACTCTGTGTCTATGGACTTTGTAGCTGAAAGGGCCGCACCTGCTGTCGCCTTCTTTGGCGGCGGTTGCTTCTGGGGTGTAGAGGACGGTTTTTCCAAGCTGAACGGCGTTCTTGACGTGGTCTCAGGGTATATGGGCGGCACCACAATATTTCCGACCTATAAAGACGTGACCCGTGGCGACACAAATCATGCCGAAGTCGTAAAGGTAGAATTTGATCCATCCAAAACGGATTTTGAAACACTAGCACGTTTTTTCTTTGAAATTCATGACCCTACTCAAGTCAATCGCCAAGGGGTCGACGTGGGCACACAGTATCGCAGTGTTATTTTTTATACAGAAGAAGCACAAAGATTAACAGCTGCAAAGCTTATAGACATCTTGGAGCAAAAGGGCTATGCTGTAGTGACGGAACTTGCCCCCGCACCGGCATTTTTTGCGGCCGAAGATTATCATCAAGACTTTACCCAGCGCACAGGGCGCGGCGCATGTCACCTACCTGTAAAGCGCTTTGATTGATGCATTTGTCGCGTATGCGGGAAAAGTGCGTTTACGGAGAAAAACATGAAAACACCCTATGACATTCAATATGAGTCATTTGCGGCAGCAGGCGGACTGTATACTGAAAAGCATGCGACATTGTATGCGAAATTTGCCGATGACCTTATTGCACACGGCTCCTTTTCGATCACCTATGAAGGCGTAGCACACGCGTGCTACACGCCTATAATTATAGACAAAGCCCTCCACTTGACCTGTTATGTACTTGCGCCGATTGCGGTTTTACCCAGCCATCAGGGGCAGGGCTATGCTACAAAGCTCATGGAAGAAGCAGAAAAGCAGCTCGATGCAGATGTCATCTTTGTTATGGGAGAACCACATCATTACGCGCGCCGCTACAACACGCCGCATAAAGTTCTGCCGCCCTGCGAAACAAAAGCGCCACAAGAATGTTGGTTTGCCCGTGCACTCACAGCTGACGCCCTAGAAACGCTTGATGAAATAGGAGAATCCACCAGCACCATCAAGGGACCCTATGCTCAGCCGCTCATGTGGCAACATCCGAATGAGCAAGTGTAGTCCGCTGCACTGTTGTCAAGCCGAACCGCGAAAGTTTAAATTGATTCCTTAAATACTTGTGGGGGGGGAAACTTTTTAGGAAAAAAAGTTCCCCCCCCCACAAGCCTTTCAGAAAAAACAAAATAAAATTTTAGAAAAAATAAACTACTAGTGCCTTGTAAAATCTAAAAACTGTTTTTTATTTTTCTTTTTTGCGGGGGG
>CAYJHT010000398.1:0-2508 GCA_964369615.1 uncultured Desulfovibrionaceae bacterium | reverse complement strand
TGGATGATGACAGCCTCGCATCAGCCAATGAGGCACTTGTTGCCACAGCGTGCCATACATATCAACTGTTGCCACAGAATGAGATTACTGCCCTTGAGGAACTTTTGACTTTTGCGGACAACGTACAAAGCGAAACAAAAATACTTAAAATATTAGAGTGTATTGAAGAAAAATATATACATGATTCCATTTTATTTTTTACAGAGTATAAGGCGACGCAAGCACTCTTGGTTTCAAGATTGCGCGAAGTGTATGGGCACTCGTCAACGGTCTTTATTAATGGCGACGGCTTTTTAGAGTTTCAAAATACTTCCGGAAATATGAGTAAGGAGGTGCGAAGCAGAGCGGCCTCGGCAGAACAGTTTAATAGTGGTAAGGTGCGCTTTCTTGTATCAACGGAAGCCGCCGGTGAAGGTATCGACTTACAAGATAATTGCCATACGATTATACATGTGGATACGCCATGGAATCCCATGCGTTTGCATCAGCGTGTGGGGCGTCTTAGTCGTCTTGGACAGAAAAAGGCTGTCGATGTCATTTTGTTCCATAATCCGGATACTGTCGAGAGCAGAATTTTTAGCTGCTTGGACGAAAAGCTTGCACGCATTACCTATGCCTTTCAGGGTGTTATGGATGACCCTGAAGATATGCGTGCGCTTGTCATCGGAATGCATTCTTCGACAATGTTTGACGCCGTATTTGCTGACGCGTGTGTCGAAAAACCGCATAATTTAAAAGAGTGGTTTGACCAGAAAACTGCGACTTTTGGCGGTCAAGATGTGATTGACGTGACAAAAAAGATGTTTGGTAGTGTCAGAAAGTTCGATTTCGGTGCCAATGTGGCGGCCTTGCCAAAGGTCGACTTACCCGCGTTGCTTCCCTTTATGAAGCTTTCTCTTGCCCTTGCAGGGCGTCGCTTTCAAGAATATGCTGTGAAGCGTCTGGCTTTTCAAACGCCGAAAAAATGGCAGGACGATGACTATCGCCTTGTTGAAGGCTACCAACTTGTCTTTGATAGGGAACTGAGCTGTGGCGACGGCGAAGAGTTGGGTGGTATGGGGCTTTGTGTTGTGAACAAGGCAGTCGAAGAGGCTACACTACTGTCCGATGCTGTGGCAGGTCTTAAAAAGCTGGAAGAGCCTCTACTACTTTTTCGGCTGAGAGACCGCTTAACCGGTGGCAAGACAACAGTTCTCCAGAGTATTGTGGGGGCACAAAAAAAGGCAGGACGCTGGTCTGTGTTGCGTGATTGGGAACTTTTACTGCAATTAAATTTACTCAGTGACAAGCCGCTTTCATTGCAAAGGGATTGTCAGCCAACATTACAACTCACAAGCGATGACATTGCTGCAGCCAAGGATGCCGTCATCAGCGTGCTCCCTCAGTTTGATTTGCCGTTTCAAAAACCGTATATTGAGGAATTGACATGCCTGCTTCCCGGTTAAAAGGTGACATCGGAGGTAGAGTAGGCAAGAAGGGAAGGAAGGACAGAAGGAAGAATAAGCGGGAGAGAAGCTCTCTCTTTGCCAAGTAGGGTGTTGGCACATAGAAAAGAGAGCTTCTCTCTTTATCAAAATAAGTTTTTCCGCGCCTTTGAGGCGTTTCTACTTGCTGCAGACACGTTCTACAACTGTTCACGCAAGCCATCAAGGTAATTTGCCCAGCGTTCCATCATGCGATGCCGCTCTTGCAAATGTTGTGTTCGGTTATACGCTCGCCCGTTGGGGTCACGCACCATGTGGGCAAGTTGCATCTCTATAAGGTCGTAGCGTTCGCCCAGTACCTCATCAAGGAGCGTTCTTGCCATTGCACGAAAACCGTGTGGGGTCATTTCATTGCCTGTAATGCCAAGAGAGCGCAAAGCGGCAAGCATGGAAGTCTTGCCCATAGGGTGACCTTTTTGGCGTTGACTTGGAAATACCCATGTGTCCTTGCCGGTAAAAGTATGCAAATCTTGCAAAATGCCCATGACCTGTGGAGCAAGCGGAACAATGTGCGCTGTATTGGTTTTGCTGGTGGTATATCGCCATTCGCAAGCGTCAAAGTCAATATCCCCCCACTGCGCGTGTTGCAATTCCCCCGGACGCACAAAAACATAGGGGGCAATTTTCAAGGCACAACACACTACAAAGCTGCCGGGATAGGCGTCAATGGTGCGCAAGAGTCGCCCCACTTCCTTGGGGTCTGTCATCGCGGCGAGATGCTTTGTCTTGTGCGCTCGTAAACTTCCACGCAGAGACGGCATGGGGTCGATGTCAGCTCGTCCCGTTGCCACCGCAAAACGCATGATGAGCCCACATACAATGGCAATGCGCTTGGCAGAATAGAGCTGTCCTTGTGCTTCAACACGGCGTAGCATTTCCAAAAAGTCGGGGGCTTTCATCGTGCCTATGGGGCATGTGCCGATAAGGGGAAATACAGTCTTGTCTAAGAGCACTCGATAAATGTGCAAAGTTTGCGGCTTGACCTTGGTGGCGTGAATGTCCATCCACTCCCGTGCCACGGCTT
>CAYJHT010000397.1:0-2528 GCA_964369615.1 uncultured Desulfovibrionaceae bacterium | reverse complement strand
ACGCTCTTCCAGTCAGCCTTACCCATGAAGCCGTTCAGCGGAGAGAAGCCGCCGATACCCATCATGATAAGGTCACCCTTTGCACGAGAAGAAATTTCAATCTGCTTCAAACCAGCAGCTTTTTTCTTTTCTGCTTCAAGGGCTGCGCCTTCGAGTAAGCAACAAACAAGACCTTTACCGCCATGTGGTGGAACCAATCTGGACATTGTGAATAACCTCCGAGGGTGTTTTGATGTTTGAATGGCGCAAAAGATGCCCACAGCCTGCAATGGCCTGTGTTCCCCATGCGCAAAAACATATTGTGAAAAATCTAACAAATTGTCAAGCAACTTTTTAGCTGTTGTTCAAATCTTCACAAACAAAAACGCAAGTACCTTTATTCCCATGAGATAAAAATCTCTTAATCCATGTAGGGCTATAGCATGGAGTAGGGCTTGTATCAAGTAATTTCTTCTGTTTTTCTCAAATTTTTCTCATATGCCCATTGCCTGCGCCTAGAGTCGATCTATGACTATCAAATAGTCAATAAAATCAAATCTATTGCCCTGACTCTGTACGCAAAAGGCGCACAAGTGTGCGTACATTTCGCAGGCCAATCACGCGCCATTGTCCCGATTGTTGCTCGCGCAACCACGCTTCAACTGGATAGGTATTGCCATTGGCGTGGTCTTTTAAAGAAAATGTTACATAGACAGCGCCGCTTTCAGGTATGGCGCGTCCCACGTTTAGAATTTCCTTACGACCCATGGACGCATTGGCAAATAAAGGAGCGAGAACGCCAGATTCCCACGAGGGTGCTAAATTCTCTTTCAAAGTACCTGCATAGGCACCGGAGCGCACGCCTGTACGGACAAAATCGCTTACTTCTGACACAAGGGTATTGCGCAAGGTCTGTTTGGCGATATCGTTTGCGGATGCTGCGGAAAAGAGCATGGCAAGAGCCGCAGGAAGTGTTGTTTGGCCTTCCTTGTTAGCGTCTTGCATAAATATATCAACGCATTGCCCTATGAGGCTTTCCATATCCACGGAGGCATTAAAGAGCTGTTCGTCTGATGTTTCTATGGCACGTTTGACGTCATAAATTGTTGTTACGGGGTCAGTGCCTGCGTGAGTATTCGCTGCAAAGCAGATAATCAGACACGCGATAAGAAATGCATATTTCTTCATATATAATCCTTTAGAATAATGGTTCATACAAAAAAAGCCCCGTGGCGAGGCCGTGGGGCTTTCAAAGACATAAAATTCTTACTTAATTTCGTCGTCTGTCAGATAGCATGCGGGGTCTTGTGCCCAGATATCGCCGTAGTAGGCTTCTGCGCGGGCGCGGAAGTTGCCGCCGCAAATCTTCAAATAGCGACATGTGGCGCAACGGCCTTTCACATGTGGTTTCTTATCCTTCAGCTTATGCAAAAGCTCAATGTTGGGATCGTCCCAAATTTCTGAGAATGGGCGTTCAAGGACATTGCCGAAGGTATGATTGCGCCAAAACTGATCCGCGTGGACGCGTCCATCCCATGAGATACAGGCGATACCGCGACCGGAGCTGTTGCCTTCATTATATTGGAGCAGTTCCATGACTTCATCTGCACGTTTTTTGTCTTCACGCATAAGTCGTTCCCAGACATAGGGGCCGTCTGCGTGGTTATCGACTGTGAGAATTTCCTTAGGAGTTCCGGCATCGAACAAGGCGCGGCTTTCGTCCATGATGAGGTCAAGGAGTTTGCGGGTTTCTGCGTGTGACAAATCTTCTTCGATAAGTTCGGAGCCGCGGCCTGAGTATACGAGGTGATAGAAGCAGGCGCGGGGCACTTCTAAATCTTTCAACAGGCGAAAAATGCCGGGTACTTCTTGGACGTTGCGCTTGTTGATGGTGAAGCGCAAACCTACTTTTAAGCCCTCAGCTTGACAGTTTTCGATACCTTCCAGCGCTTTTTTATAGGAGCCGGGGACGCCGCGGAATTTGTCGTGGACTTCTTCCATGCCGTCGAGAGAGATACCCACATAAGAAAGCCCTACTTCCTTAAGCTCTTTAGCTTTTTCCTTTGTGATGAGGGTGCCATTGGTGGAAATAACAGCGCGCATGCCTTGTTGCGTCGCATGTTTTGCCAGCTCAACGAGGTCTTTGCGTACGAGTGGTTCGCCGCCGGAGAAGAGCATGACGGGCGCGCCGTAGCTTGCGAGATCGTCAATAATGCCTTTTGCTTTTTCAGTGGAGATATCGTCTTTGCCGTCTACTTCCAGCGCTTTTGCGTAGCAGTGAACGCATTTGAGGTTACATCGGCGTGTCATATTCCATACGACCACAGGTTTTTTGTCTTTAGAAAATTGTAGAAGGTGCGAAGGGAGCTTTCCCGATTCGCGCCCATAGCGTAGGGCATCGGAAGGCTCTACTTGTCCGCAGTACAGTTTTGAAATACCAATCATCTTATTACTCCGTTTATGCTTTTCACTCGAAAGCGTCTTGTGTAAGCTAATAATTTTTTTTTGCGGGGGGGAGGGAAACTTTTGCTAGCGCCAAAAAGTTTCCC
>CAYJHT010000396.1:0-2529 GCA_964369615.1 uncultured Desulfovibrionaceae bacterium | reverse complement strand
TTTTCTTCAGAAAAGGTTTCCCCCTCCCCCAGCTTGTGAAATATCCGGGCTAGGCGCTGTTGTAAAATAGCGATTTTTCGTGTCATATCAAAAAATGAGGGTGTGGAATGTTTTTTAAAAGCATGTGAGTAATCACTCTTTGGAAGCAAAAAAATTTCAAAAACCTCAATAAATGCTTTTCTCTTGTGACTTTTTTCAGTATGGTGTGCCAGACAAAGGCTTTTAAGCCTCATTTTTCTGTTGCAGTCTCTGGTGTTTTATAGACTTAGACTGTTGAATTATATGCAATAATAGGGCACATATGACTAAAGCATCTTCAGACGAAGGACGTAGCCTATGGTGGCGACATTTTGACCACGGCGTCGAGCCTCGTATCATCATCGAAAAACGCTCCTTACAAAGCTATCTTGACGAAGCCGCCACAACGCACCCAAAGCGTAAGGCCATCATATTTCAAAATTACAGCATCACGTACAAAGAATTGCAAGTACAAGCTGAACGCTTCGCCGCCGCCTTGCGCCTGCGGGGCGTTCAAGACGGTGACCGTGTCGCTATCATGCTGCCAAACATTCCGCAAACCATGATTGCCGTTTGGGGTGTACTCAAAGCCGGCGCCGTCGCCGTCATGACAAATCCCCTCTACATGGAAAAAGAACTCACTCACCACTTCCATGACTGTAATGCACGCGTACTCATCACACTTGACCTACTCTGGCCAAAAATCGAAGCCCTCTACGATAAACTTAATCTCAAACTCAGTATCGTAACACGCGTCGCAGATGGCCTTGCCTTCCCCCTCAATATCCTGCAACCGTGGAAAGCAAAACGCGAAGGCTCCTTGCCAACTGTCAACTATGATGGTCAACGCATAGTGCCATGGAAAAGCTTTATGAAGACCAAGGAGCGCTACGCCGCACACATTGACGACCCCGAAAATACCCTCGCGCTCCTACAATACACCGGAGGCACCACAGGTGTCTCAAAAGCTGCCATGCTCACACACTACAACATGGCCGCTCAAATGCAAATCTTAAGCTATATCATCGGCGAAGCACCTGAAAAAGGATTCACATTCCTAGGAATTTTACCCTTCTTTCACATATTTGGCCTCGGTGGCAATATCTTTCTGACAGCCTTCTATAAAGGCTCCACCATCCCCGTGCCACGATACACGCCGCGCGACCTCTTACGAACTATTGATAAATATAGACCAAACTTCTTTATCGGTGTCCCTTCCGTCTATATCTCTTTAATCCAACAAAAAGACCTGCCAAAATATGACTTAAGCTGCATTGAGCTGTGTATTTCCGGCTCTGCTCCTTTCCCCAAAGAAGCCCTTAGCCGTTTTCAAAAACTCACAGGCGCCCGCGTTACAGAAGGTTTCGGACTCACAGAAGCCTCTCCTTGTATTACGGCAAACCCCATATATGGCTTGCAAAAAGTCGGCTCCGTAGGTGTAAACTTACCCGCGACAGAACTGCGCATCGTAGATATGGAAACAGGCTTACACGACATGCCTGTCGGCGAGCTTGGTGAAATAATCGCCAAGGGTCCGCAAGTTATGGCCGGATATTGGAACAAAGCAGAAGAAACCGCCCTCACACTGCGCGATGGCTGGCTCTATACGGGAGATATCGGCTATCAAGACGAGGATGGCTACTTCTACATCTCCGATCGCAAAAAAGATATGGTCATCATCGGTGGATACAATGTTTATCCGCGCGAAGTGGATGAAGTTCTGTATGAGCACCCCAAGGTGGCAGAAGCTGTCACTGTAGGCATTCCACACAGAACACGCGGAGAAATACTCAAAGCCTTCATCATACCAAAAGCAGGCAGTGACCTTACAAGTGCGGAACTCGTGACCCACTGCCGCGAAAAACTCGCAAATTACAAAATCCCAAAAGCTATAGAATTTTGCGAATCCCTTCCAAAAACACTCGTAGGCAAAGTCTTACGCCGCGCCCTACGTGAACAAGAAGTACACAAGCTTAAAGAATCAGGCCATTGGGACGAAAATAGTGTCATCGAAGAAGACTTTGTCGACGAGGCCATAAAAGCGCAAGAAGAAGCACAAAATGCCGCGAAATTGCGCCTCCAAGCAGAAGAAATGATGCTTGATGCGCGAAAAAAAGCTGAAGATATGCTCAACGAAGCCCGACTTAAAGGCGAAGAAATGATGCATGAAGCACGAAATCGCGCAGAAAAACTCCTAGAACAAGCCAAAGAACTCGCCCGAGAAAAAGCAGAAAATATCGCAGGCAGCGTGGACAAAGCACTGAAAAGTGTACGGAAAGACGAAAAAGAAAATATAGACGAAAACACTACGCCAGATGATATAGAGCAAAGTCAAAAGAAATAATTTTTCTTAGGGGCTGTTTCTAAATAAAGATATTTTTTTGAAGGGGGTTTGGGAGAAAGTTTTTTTTATTTTTTAAGTTTTTAAGTTTTTTAAGTTTTTTAAGTTTTTTAAGTTTTTTAAGTTTTTTTCTTGGGGGGAAACTTTTTTTAGGAAAAAAAAGCTTTCCC
>CAYJHT010000395.1:0-2548 GCA_964369615.1 uncultured Desulfovibrionaceae bacterium | reverse complement strand
TTTTTTTCCTAAAAAAAGTTTCCCCCCAAGAAAAAAGTTTTCCCCAAACCCCATGGAGACGCCAATGTTTTTTTTGCCAAAAACTGACCTTATGACAGCCATAAAACTCTGGGCACAATATACCCGCCTTTTCACTGTACAAGGCAGTGGCGAAAATGCATACTTTGCACCCTATGACGCGCAAACTCCCGAAAAAACACTCATGCCGGAAGACTACACACAAACTGTCATGTCTCCAAAATCCTTTGCTTTTGCCGAAAGAGAAGAACTTTTTCACTGGGAAGGCAAGGAATGCATCCACGTCCATAATGCATATAAGCACGAAGACTCTCGTGTTCTCCTTGTAGGCGTGCGACCATGCGACGCCTACGGCCTCGCCTATACACGCTTTTTCTTTGAAAGCGAATTTACAGATATGCACGTGCTCAACAAACATCAAGGCCTACTCGTCGTCACCATCGACTGCGAAAAACCCGCCGCACACTGCTTCTGTAATGCCAACAAAAATACCACAGGCCCACACGTCTCCACAAAAAATCCCGAAGGCTCCGATGTACAACTTACGCCCGACAACCAGCGCGACGGATACTGGCTCAAAGCACATACGCAACAAGGACAATGGCTCCTCACACTCATCTCAACACATTTAATATATGACTACAAAGAAGAAGGCGCGCAACGCACAGCACAACTCCTGAGCGAATGCCTCGACACATTCCCACACAAACACGATTTCACCACCCTGCCACACGCCCTCAAAACAGGCTTTGACAACCACCTCTGGAACGAAATTTCCCCCCACTGTATCGCCTGCACAGGCTGCACACGCGTCTGCCCCACCTGCACCTGCTTCACAACAGACGAAGAAACACACCCAACACAACACAAAGGCCTGCGCTTACGTCATTGGGATTCCTGCCAATCAGAAGGATTCACCCGCAATGCCGGATGGCACAATCCCCGCACCTTCGCAGGCGCCGTGCGCTATCGCATATACGACAAACTCGTCTACATAGAAGAACGCTTCCATTACAAAGGCTGTACAGGTTGTGGACGATGTCGCATCGTCTGCCCCGCATCCATCGACATGGTCAAAGTCGCAGAACAACTCATACACGAAAGCAAAGACTCCCCCATCCCCCAAGAAGCGCCCGCCGTCCCCTTCATACGCCATACCCGACCCTTTGACCCAAGCCTCTATACACCCCGTGTCGCTGAAATTATCGATATTTACGACGAAGCCGCCACAATACGCCGCTTCACCCTTCGCCTCACAAGCGGCGAATCCCTCGGCACACCCGCACTACGCGGTCAATTCTATATGATCACAGATTTCGGCGTCGGCGAAGTCGCCATTTCCGTTCCCTTCAGCGACAACGAACGCAACACACTAGAATTTTATATCAAAAAAGCCGGCAAAGTCACTTCATCCCTCTTCACAAAGCGCGTAGGCGACATGCTCGGCATCCGCGGCCCCTACGGACAAGCCTTCCCCTACGAAAAACTTGTCGGACGAAACCTCCTCATCGCAGGCTCCGGTGTCGGCTACGCACCCGTTCGCGCCCCCCTACTCCGTGCCATTGAAAACAAAAAAGATTTCGGCGATATCATCGTACTCGCCAGCGCACTGACTTACGAAGAACTCATGCTCAAAGAAGACCTCAAAGCATGGGCAAAAATCCCCGGCGTGCGCGTACTCTACGCACTCGCAAAGCCCACCACCGTCGTCGACGCACACGTCGGCTATATGAACGACCTACTCCCCAACCTCGGACTCGACTTCAACAAAACAAGCGCCATAGTCTGCGCCTCCGCACGCCGTATCAAAGCCGTCGCAAAAGACCTCATGGCACTCGGCATGGCACCAACAAATATATTCACCGCCCTTGAAACTCACATGCGCTGCGGCGTTGGCAAATGCGGTCACTGCAAAGTCGGCTCACACTACATGTGTACCGACGGCCCCGTCTTCACCTATGCCGACATGCTCAACCTGCCACCAGAATTTTAACTCCCCATACAGAACATGTCAGACGCAATTACCCCTATAAAAACACAAGGCCCCATACCCCCGCCCCCCCACGGGCATACATGGGACAGCCTCATGAACAAAGCTCTTCACCTCGCACAAAAAGCAATCACCCAAGGTGAAGTGCCCGTCGGCGCCCTCGTCGTGCTCAATTCAGGTGAAATCATTGCAGAAACACACAATCTCTGCATAAGCCTCAACGACCCCACCGCACACGCAGAAATACTAGCCCTCCGCAAAGCCGGAAAAATACTGCAAAACTACAGACTAAAAAACGCAAACCTCATAGTCACACTCGAACCCTGCCTCATGTGCGCCGGCGCACTCGTCCACGCACGAATAAACGGCCTCGTCTACGGCGCCGCAGACACCCGCGCAGGCGCCATATCCTCCCGCTGCGACAGTCTCGAATACGCCTTTCTCAACCACAAAGTCTGGCACATGGGCGGCATTCAAAGCACCGCCTGCGCAGACCTTTTAAAAAAATTTTTCAGAGAAGAAAAAACCACTCAAAAACAG
>CAYJHT010000394.1:0-2563 GCA_964369615.1 uncultured Desulfovibrionaceae bacterium | reverse complement strand
CTTCAAAAAAACCATCTGCTTAACTAGACAATCGACGCTGTCGAATGGAAGAATAATGAATATATTTTACAGTTTTATACAAAAAATCCGCTTGACCCTTTAAGAACTGTGGCAAAAACAAAAAGACTGATTTAGAAATAGCCCCCATATGCCTTAAAAAAATCTTTTAGCCTCTACAAAACACGCGCCTGAGAAAATTCGCGCGCATATTCGCGTAACCAGTCGAAAAAATCGCGCTCACCCGCATCGACGGGAATGTGCTCCTTCTGCGGCATCATGCCCTTCTTGTGCAAATGAACAAAAAAACCAAGACTCGGCGCGTGATTTGTGTCCGTGCCTGTAGGACGAAAATGGGAGCGCAAACTGTCAAAGGCAGGACGCAAATCCTCTTTGAGCACTTTGTCGGCCTCCTTCTTGCTCTCAACACGCTGCACTTCCTCATCGACTCGTTGACGATGCACCCTATCACGCTCCGTGAGCGGCGATGGAGATGACGCCGTGAGCGACGATGCAAGCAGCGATGGACTGTCCGCACTGTCCCTCCAACGCTCCCCACGGAGATAATTCGCAGGCAAAGGAATATACCTGCCCTCCTCCTTCTGCCACTGACGAGAATCTGAAGCCTGCGCTACAGCATGACGCAAAACGTCTGCTGAGGGAAGACGGCCTTGTTTGTGCAGCCTATTCCACACCTTTTGCGCCTCATACTTGCCAACCTTTTTCGGGTACATGGCATAGAAAGCCTCAAAGTCACTCTGCCCATCCAGCTTGCTTGCCTCTTTTGCTTTCTGCGTATCTGCCTGCTCTTCGCGTGCATGCTCCCCCTGAGCACAAGAAGAAAAACACCCCCCCACGCCCTGCGCTTGCGCAAGGGCTAAACTTTGCAACTCCGACGAACTTTGCGCCGACCCACCCTGACGGGGGGCTATGGGGGGTCTTTTTTTAAATTCACTAAGATTAAGATTGTAGCCAGATTCTGACTGTACCCCAGTCATATTCTGACCAGACAGATTCTGACCACTCGACACATGTTTTGACCCAGTCTGCACGCGGACAGTAGCAACGCCACCTTTTGCACTCATGGTCTGACTTTGCGCTCTTGTACGATTCTGCGGCGCCTTCCTCGCGCTGTCATTACTCGCATGCTTTGGCGCACGCGGCTGACTTTGCGCAAACTCACTCGGCATAAGCATATAGTACACACACGAACGTATAGTGCGCGTAGGATCCTTAGTGATACGTACAAGTTTTTCAGTGACAAGCTGTGCCAAGTACGTCTTCACACTTGACACAGAGCACGACATGCGCTCTGCCAAGGTCTTATGCGAAGGCCAGCAATGATCATTCGTCCCCGCAAAGGCACACAACACGCCGTAAAGATGCTTTGCACCGCGAGAAAGTTTGCGTTTTTCAAGGAAGGCCGGAGATATAATGCCTGCGATAAAGTCTTGCGCCACATAAGTACCTGTATTCATATGGTTCCCCCGTGAATAAGGACAATGATTGACAAAAAAAACGCCGCCATTAAAATATGTATGAAAAAGCTTCATCGGCATACCAACAAAAAACTTTAGGGCTATTTGAAAAAAATATAAAGTTTTTTTATTTTTTATTTTTTTTAAGTTTTTTTCTTGGGGGAAAACTTTTTTTAGGAAAAAAAGTCTTCTCCCACAAGCCTTTCAGAAAAAACAAAATAAACTTTTAGAAAAAACACACACTTATTTTTCTAGGAGCTGAAGCAAAAGCCCTATAAAAGCCTTGCAAAATCCGCAAAAATATGTCAAGCGACAAAGCATGAAAGAGAAAAAATCACCGCTCTTAATGCACGATGCGCTTTATAAAAAATTTTTCAGTGACCCAAGCATGGTCGAATCCCTATTGCGGGATTTCATTATGGAAGAATTTGCCCTTGAGTTCGACTTTACAACATTAGAACATGTTTCCGGCTCCTATATTTCTGACGATTTACGCGAACGACACAACGATGTCGTCTGGCGGGTTCGTGTTCACCCAAAAGATGAAAACAATCACGAAGAAATCTGGTGCTACCTTTACTTACTACTAGAGTTTCAAAGCACCATTGACCCGCTTATGGCTTTACGCATACTCTCGTATACAGCGCTCCTACTCCTTGATATTGCAAAACAAAAAGAAGGAGCACATCGAACTACCTTACCTCCCGTCCTACCTGTCGTCATTTACAGCGGCAAAGGGACATGGAAGGCACAACAATTGAAAGATTTTTTTCCGCCATCCCTTGGAATTTTAGAAAAATATCAACCAAGTCAAAGCTATTTTATCCTTGATGAAAGCACAATAAGCGAAAATGCTGAAGACAAAACAGGGCTAGTAGCCCTACTCATGCGCCTAGAGAAAGTAAAATCAAAAGAAGACCTTCTCCTCGTCGGAAAGCAGATATTAAAAGAAATACAACAACCACAATACACATACCTCAACTCTTTGTTTTGTGAGCTGATCCGCATTACACTAGAATCAGTCGCTAAAAAGATTGAACCTCGCAAACACACAAAGAATATGGATGTACAAGACGTACAAAACATGA
>CAYJHT010000393.1:0-2567 GCA_964369615.1 uncultured Desulfovibrionaceae bacterium | reverse complement strand
ATCCATGAAGAAAAAATTTTCTGTCTTGCCAACAGAACAAAAAGTGGCGGCCTTACGCGAATTTTTAGAAGAAAATAAGGCGAAAGACATTGTAGATATTCGCCTCGAACATCAAAATGCCTTTGCCGAAGCCATGATCGTAGTCACAGCATCCTCTGTACGCCACGCACAAAGCCTCGCAGAAAATGTGAATGTTTTTTGCAAAAAAGAAAAATTCGAATTTTTTGGCTCCGAAGGCAAAGAACAAGGCCAATGGATTCTATTAGACCTGAATGATATCGTCATCAGTATCTTTCAAGAATCTGCCCGCGACTTGTACAAGCTTGAAAATCTGTGGACTGAACTTCCGAAAAGAGAAGAGCCAGCAGTCGACGAGTAGTTTGTTTTTTCTGAAAGGTTATTTTTGTTTTCCTTCCAGAAAAAACTAGAGCAGACCCTTTAACGCATTGACGTAATTGTTCTTTGAAGGAGTGTACTATGTCTCTCACCCCCACATTACTGTTAATTTTAGATGGCTGGGGTCTTGCACCTGCAGGTTCAGGCAATGCGCCAAGCGTGGCAAAAACGCCGATTATGGACGCCCTTTTTCAAGAGGCGGCGCACAGTGAATTGCAGGCCTCAGGCAGAGCCGTCGGACTCCCTGAGGGCTACATCGGCAACTCTGAAGTCGGCCACTTAAATATCGGCGCAGGCTCCATCGTCTATCAAGATATGACACGCATCGACATGGCTATGGAACAAGGTGAGCTACGCACGAATCCCGTTTTTAAGGAGCTTTTACAAAAAACAAAAGCAGCCGGCGGTCGCTTACACTTGGCAGGCCTCGTTTCAGACGGTGGTGTCCATAGCCACTGCAATCATCTCAAAGCGCTGACGCGTATCGCTGTAGAAGCTGGTCTTTGCGTGTACTTGCACTGTTTTATGGATGGGCGAGACACTCCTCCGCGCAGTGGCATCGACTATGTTAAGGATTTAGAAGCTTTTCTTGTGGAACTTCAGAGAGGCAACAGCGGCGGCGGCAGTGCTTGCATTGGCAGTGTCTGCGGTCGCTTCTACGCTATGGATCGCGATACGCGCTGGGAGCGTGTAGCTGAAGCGTGGAATATGCTTGTACACGGACAAGGTAATGCGACACAAGGCGCCCCCTTGTTGGCATCGCAGTATTTGCAAGCCTCCTATGACGCCGGTCTTGGTGACGAATTTGTTAAGCCAACTCTTGTAGAACCACGCGCAACGTGGCAGGATAACGACGGCATTTTCTTCTTTAACTTCCGCGCAGACCGTATGCGTGAGATGGTACAAGCATTGACCTTCAATGAGTTTGAAGGCTTCGAGCGAGGCTCCGTGCCTACATTATCGGCCTGCGCGTCCATGACAGCCTATGACTCAAAGTTTACCTTACCGGTGGCTTTTCCAAAGGAAAGCTTGCAGTGGGGTTTGGGTGAAGTGGTCTCGTCGTGGGGTTGTAAGCAATTGCGCTTAGCTGAGACGGAAAAGTACGCCCATGTGACATATTTTTTCAATGGCGGTCGCGAACAGGCCTTTGAAGGTGAGGATCGCATATTGGTTCCATCGCCACGCGACGTAGCAACCTACGACCTTGCACCGGCTATGAGTTGTCATGAGGTGACAGATCATTGTGTGAAAGCATTACAAAGCGGCGAATATACGCTTATCGTGTGCAACTTAGCCAATGGTGATATGGTTGGGCATACAGGCATTTTGCCTGCGGCTATTGAAGCTTGCGAGGCGGTGGATGGGTGCGTTGGGCGTATGGTTGAAGCTGTTCGCAGCATCAAAGGACGTTTATGTCTCATTGCCGACCACGGCAATTGCGAGGTAATGGTTGACAGTGACGGCGGCCCTCAAACCGCGCATACAACGAACCCCGTGCCTTGTATTCTCCTGCAAGAAGGTGAACCCCCTCGCCTTGAAAATGGTGTTCTTGCCGACGTTGCACCGACACTGATTGCCTTGTGGGGCAAGGAAAAACCTGCAAGCATGCAAGGCAAGAACCTTGCGGGGGCATGTGTATGAGCTCAAAGCGCCCACAACAGCCGGTGAGTCCGGACGCGATGGAAATGCTCTTCTTCTACGCATGCCCACAATGCAAGCGCCACGTACCTCTTATTGCGCCGACTCAGCCTGCAATGGTCTCCTGTGAAAATTGCCATTATAATTTTCCCATCATGCCCGTAGATGAGCGGACTTTGCACTTTGTTCGCATTATGTTAGCCAACGGGAAAGCCGCTGTAGATCCAGATTTTGCTTAGGGGTGTTTCTAAGGAAACACTGATTTAATGCCTTTTTGTCCTTTAACTGCGTCAAGCTCATCTCGCGAAACACTTATATATATCTAATATACCGCGTGCTTCTCGAAATTCGCTTTCCTTGTTAAAGAACAAAAATTCGATTAAATCAGCGTTTCCCTAAATAAATTCTTTTGCATTTTTCATTCTTCTGAAGAGTCAAAACAGAGTTTTTTGTAAAAAATACAAAAGACCGTTTTTACTCTTCCATTCGAGAGCGCCGATTGCCTAGCTAAACAGATGGTTTTTTTGAAGGGG
>CAYJHT010000392.1:0-2567 GCA_964369615.1 uncultured Desulfovibrionaceae bacterium | reverse complement strand
AAAAACACACACTTCTTTTTAGAAGAACTTTTGTACATTCTCTGACAACAATCGTGAACTTTCAAACTCTCTCACGAGTACGTGGCGCGCACTGCTTAAGAATGCTTCACACAATGAGAATGCCGTCCCCCCCCTAAAGAACTACGAAACAAGATTGCGGACATTTGCTTGCCTGCCCACCACAAGCAAAACATCGCCGCGCTCAAGCTGAGTCTGCGCTGAAGGGACAAAGGTGTACTCCTCTGAGTCGGCACTGCGAACGCCAATCACCATGACCTCATATTGACGAATAAGATTCAATTCAAGCAGTGTTTTGCCCGTCCAACGGTCAACAGTGAGCTCTTGGACGAGAATGCCGCCATAACGAGGAATAAGGTCGAGCATACCAGGACTACATAATTGATGCGCCGCCAAGGTGGCTGCGTCATGTTCAGGAAGAATCGCATTGTGTACGCCTAAGCGATTCAAAATTTTGCGGTGCTCTTCGCTGTTTGCCTTTGCCCAAATACGTTGCACATCAAGCTCTTGCAAATTCAATACGACAGAAAGAGACTTTTCAACAGCACTGCCAACACTCACCATCACACAATCAAGATCTTGAAAATGCAGTGCTTTAAGGACAGAGAGCTGTGTCGCATCGGCTCGATAGACTGTTTGCAAGACTTCTTGTGCTGTATCAACCCTTTGGGGATTTTCATCCACACCCACCACATGATGCCCCAATTGCGTCAAGGTGCGTGCCATTTGCAAACCAAACTTCCCAAGCCCAACGACACCCACTTCCCATATTTTTTCAGACATAAAAAGCTCCTTTATCCATAAGGGGGCTGTTTTAGGCGCTGTCGTCAAACGCGCCTAGAAAAATTCTTTCGCCTTTACAAAAAACTAACCAATTGGCATGCGCGTTGTCGGATAAAAGTATTTACGCGAAGGACGCAAGCTTTGCAGAGCTGTCAGTAAACTGATAAAGCCTACCCGTCCTATGAACATGTTCAACATTATAATGACCTTGCCAAAGTCGCTCAAATGCGGTGTTAAATTCATGCTAAGTCCCACTGTACCAAAGGCGGATACGGTCTCTAAGAGGAGCGGAATAAGGGGAATTGGCGCCTCAGTTGTACGGAAGATATTTTCAGAAACACTCAATATGATGACGGAGAGCGCAACTGTGAGCGCTCCGAAGAAAAAGAGCGTTAAGGCTTGTCGCACCGTCTCGTCCGGAATGGCTCTGTCGCGTACAAGAACGTCTTTTTCGCCACTTACCTGCGTGCGCATAAAACCGACAAGCACACGAAAAGTAGTAATTTTAATACCCCCTGCGCATGAGCCGGGTGCGCCGCCGATAAACATTAAGGCCACAAGCACGAGGAGGCTTGCGTCAGAGAGTAGGGTTAAATCCATCGTTACAAAGCCGGCAGTACGCGCGCTGATTGAATGAAAAAAGCTTGTTAAAACAAGCATCCAACCAGAACCTGCCCCCTTGTCTTCTTGCGCGTGCGGCCATTCTAGGAGTATAAAAACACCAGCACCAAGAACAACGAGCCAAAAGGATGTGACAAGCACGAGACGGCTGTACCTATCAATACTTAAGGGGCGAACGGGATTTTTAGAAACATGGTCGTAGGAAATCTGTGAGGCGCAGTGTTTGCGAAAGCCCAAACGTGCGCTGAACATACATATATGAGCATGAAAGACCCGTATCATTTCATGAAGCACCGCAAAACCAAGGCCGCCGAGGATGATACTTGTGCCTATGATGAGATTGACACTCACATTTCCCTGAAAACGCATAAGATTGTCTGCATAGAGGCTAAAACCTGCATTACAAAAGGCGGAGACAGCATGAAAGACGGCACTAAATGGATGAAAAAGCGCAGGGTCATGCATATAAAGGAGAAGCGCTGCTGCGCCTTCAATACCAAGAACAAGCAGGACGACTTGGCAAATAAAGGTGCGTACATTTAAAATATCTTTATTCAAAAGTGCTTGATGCACCGCGAGTCTGTCAGAAAATGGCACACGATTTCGCCATAAAATAAAGACAAGCGATGTGTACGTTGTAATACCAAGCCCGCCTAATTGGATAAGGAGCAGTAAGACTCCCAAGCCCACACCGCTCAAAACAGTGCCAACATCTACAGAGGCAAGTCCTGTAACGCAGACAGCTGAGGTAGACAAAAAGAGCGCATCAATATAGGAGAGCGACTGCCCCTCTGCCCACGAAAAAGGCATAAAAAGAAAAAGGCTGCCAAGAAAAATGACCACGGCAAAGGAAAGGACAGGCCATGTGATAGGAGAAAACCAGCGAGTCTTATACATAAAATTACATTTTTTAAAATGTTCTGCCACCAGCAAAAAGCATACACACGCCCTAGTATTACAGTTGTAGAGTTGTTTTTTTTGAAAAAGCTTGTGGGGGGAAAACTTTTTTTAGGAAAAAAAGCTTTCCCCCCAAACCCCCCTTCAAAAAAAACCATCTGTTTAGCTACACAATCGGCGCTGTTGTATGGACAACACGAAATATATTTTAGATACTACCTTAAATTAACATATTTTATTGAACACCT
>CAYJHT010000391.1:0-2567 GCA_964369615.1 uncultured Desulfovibrionaceae bacterium | reverse complement strand
CCTCTTCATGCGCATTAGAAACGCAACATTCTGGATTTTTTCACCATATCTATAAAACCTACAAAAACACAAAGCCTTTGTCTTAAAAGAGTCAATTTTTATTGCAACAAAGTCCCTCTTCTGTCTTGCATCCTGCCCCTTGCTGTGGCACACTATTTGTAGACGTTCCCCTTGGGGCGTCATGCTGTGGATATAAGACAGATAGCCAACATGCTCCCACACGCTTCCCCAAACTTCACAAAACAGGGACGTGCGGGCTATAGACGGCTTAGGATGCGTTAAAGAATGTGAGACTCGCCGCGCGATGGTAAGGATAAAAGACATATGGCATTGGAACTGCGACAACAACTAAAACTTTCCCAACAACTTGTTATGACACCACAGTTGCAACAAGCTATCAAGCTTTTGCAACTCTCCCGTCTTGAACTTGCAGAAACCGTCCAGCGCGAACTTTTGGAGAATCCCTTTCTTGAAGAGGGCTTTGAATCAAATCTCGACGCAGAAAAAACAGAAGTGCGCAACGAGTCAAAGGCAGAAGAAGTCTACGACAAAGAATTGTCAAAAGACGCAGATTGGGAAGACTATCTGGGCGAATTTGCAAGCACGCCGCGCAATCTACAGCCACGCGAATTTGAAAGCGCCGAAGATATCACCCCATTTGAAGCGCGATATGCAGAAAAACCCTCCCTCGACGGACATTTACTCTGGCAATTAAGGCTCTCATCACTTACCGACGCGCAAAAAGACATAGGCCAAATCATCATCTCAAGCCTCTCATCATCGGGCTATCTGCGCACAGAACTTGAAGATATCGCGCGTATTGCAAGGCACGGCGAAGACTTCCTCGCAACTGCGCCTCAAATTGACGATACACTTGCAGAACATGCAACCCAAGACACAGAAAACGACCCCGTCACCGCAGAAGAGCTTGCCGCTGTCGAGGAAGTTCTTGAACGTATACAACGCTTTGACCCTGTAGGCGTCGCCGCACGTACCCCTCAAGAATGCCTCATGATTCAGCTTAAAAACCTGCGATACGACCGCGATCCCGTCCTCGTAGGCCTTGTGACAGAACACCTAGAAGACCTTGAAAACAAAAGATATAAGCCCCTCTTGCGTAAATTTCAACTGACAATGGAAGATCTCAAAGAGTATCTTGATATCATCCAATCACTCGAACCCTTGCCCGGCGCCTCCTTTGGCGGCGGCGACCCGACCTTTGTCAGCCCCGATGTCTTTGTCTACCAATACGGTCAAGATTTTGTCATCGTACTCAATGATGACGGCCTGCCACACTTGCAACTGTCCTCAACCCTAGAAGAACAAAGCCTTGAAGGACTCTCAGAAAAAGACAAGGACTATTGCTCCGAAAAAATGCGCGCCGCCTCATGGCTCATAAAAAGTTTGTATCAGCGCCAACGCACCCTTTACAAGGTCGTAGAGAGTATTATAAAGTATCAACGACCCTTCTTTGAACAAGGTGTCACACAGCTTGCGCCGCTCATACTCAAAGACATTGCTGATGATATCGGCATGCACGAATCCACGGTGAGCCGCATTACAACAAGTAAGTATGTAGCCACCCCGCACGGCACATACGAACTAAAATTTTTCTTCAACAGCGCTCTAGAATTGGCAGACGGCACACAAGTCGGCTCAGAGAGCGTTAAAGCGCTTATTAAAAAACTCATCAACGAAGAGGACCCAAAAAGCCCCTTAAGTGATGAACGCCTTGGCGAAATGCTCAAAGAACACCTGAATGTAAATATCGCCCGCAGAACGGTGGCAAAGTATCGTATCGCCATGGATATTCCGTCATCATCTCGCCGAAAACAGCACTTTTAGGAGACGGAGCACCGGCGTGGTGGAAGAGCATCAAGAACATTTGGAAATATGACGATTACATGAAGTATCATTCTGAAACAAGGAGAAGTCTATGAATATTGCCTTCACGTTCAAGAATTTTGAGCCTTCTGAACATTTAAAGAAGTATGCTCGTCGTCGTTTTGAAAAATTAGGACGCTTCTTTGGCAAAGCCTCCGGCTTGGATGTGCAAGTCAATTTGAGCGTGGATAAATTCCGCCATAAATGTGATGTGCGCGTCTCCGGTGAAGGACTCAACTTAAGCGCCACAGAGCAAACAGAAGAAATGTACTCATCCATCGATCTTGTGCTGGATAAATTAGAAGCGCAAATCAAAAAACACGTCTCACGCCTGAAAAAGCACCACAGGCAAGCGCGCGACGCAAAAGTCGAAGTCTTCACCTATAACTTTGGCGCAGAATCCGACGAAGGCACCGTAGGCACCACCCGCTTCGAACCAAAACCCATGGCACTCGATGAAGCCATACTACAACTTGAATCCGTCAAAAGCGAATTTCTCGTCTTCTTGCACGAAGAAAATCAACGCATAAATGTCGTCTATCGCGACCGCAACGGCGAATACGGACTCATCGACCCGATTGTCTAGTGCCTTGTAAAGGCTAAACGTTTTTCTTTTTCTTTTTCTTTTTGCTTTTTTCTTTTTTTCTTCTTGGGGGAAAACTTTTTTTAGGAAAAAAAAGTTT
>CAYJHT010000390.1:0-2579 GCA_964369615.1 uncultured Desulfovibrionaceae bacterium | reverse complement strand
AGGGAGGGGCCTGCCCGAAGGGTGCCGAAGGCATAGCCCTTAGGCGAGGAACGAGTCTTAGGGATACAGAGAGCAGAGATGGTGCGGGGGGAGGGAAACTTTTGCTAGCGCCAAAAAGTTTCCCTCCCCCCGCAAAAAAGAAAAAGAAAAACAGTTTTGAGATTTTACAAGGCACTAGAAGTTGGCGCTCTTTAGTGCTCTTGAGACAGTTTGAAAGTTCACGATTTTTGTCAGAGAATGTGCAAAAGTTCTTTTTAAAAGAAGTGTATATTTTTCATTAAAAAGCGCCAACTACCTAGTTAAACAGATGGTTTTTTTGAAATGGGGTTTGGGGGAAAACTTTTTTTTCCTAAAAAAAGTTTTCCCCCAAGAAAAAAACTTAAAAAAATAAAAAAAGTTTTCCCCCAAACCCCTTTCAAAAAAACAAAATTAGAATGCCGTGATCGGCATGACGTGCCCTTCCCCCTCCTTGACATAAGTGGGAGAGAAAGACTATCCTCCCCAAAACCGTATCATCAATCCATACTCTGGGAATAGACTCTTGGCTAAATATCATATCGTCATATTTAAGGATGGAGGCAAGGGAGGCAGCCGAAAATTTCATTTTCGCACTTGGCTCGCTTGGCTTTTCTTCCTCTTTGTACTCTTTCTTATAGGAAGTAATCTGTGGCTTGGACGCACGTATTTAACACATGTTCACCTGCAACAACAGCTCGCAACCGCCGAAAAAAAATTGGATGAGCAAAACGTTCAGCTCCTGAGTATTCTTGATAATATCTCGCAGATTTCGCGCGATGTCCAGCGCATTGAACGCTTTGATGCGCAATTACGCCACATGATGCAACTCGACAAAGATCTGGATATGGACATTGTCGGTACAACACGACGCGAAGATTTACTTCAAGGTTCTCTGCCCTTGCACCGACCTACTCTTATGGCTCGCCGCATGCAAACTTTTCTACGCCAACTTGCTGAAGACGTGCGCCTTGAAGAGGTACATCAACAAGATATCCTGCGTCTCTTACGGACAAAGAAAAATGCTGTTCTCGTAACACCATCCATCTGGCCTGTGCATGGTTTTGTGTCCTCAAATTTTGGCATGCGCCGTGCTCCCTTTGGTGGTGCGCGCTCCTTCCACAAAGGTATAGATATTGCCGCACGCATGGGCACGCCCGTCGTGGCAACTGCCGACGGAACTGTCAAGCAGTCCGGTCATGACGGTGCTTATGGCATCGTTGTCGAAATCAATCATGGAGGCGGTATTGTTACAAAATATGCACACTTACAACGCAGTACCGTCAAAGTTGGTCAATGGGTGCGCCGTGGGGAGACCATTGGTACAGTTGGCATGACCGGAAGAACCACAGGCCCCCATCTACATTATGAGGTCGTCGTAGGCGGTGTCCCCCGAGATCCACGGACATATATTTTAGACTAAAGTTTATGTGTGTTTTTTCGAAAAGCCTTGTGGGAGGAAACTTTTTTTGGGAAAAAAAGTTTCCCCCCACAGCTCTGCTCTCTGTATCCCTAAGGCTCATGTGAAAAGGCGCCTTGTTATGCGTGTAATTTTGTTGTGACAGGGCACTCATATTTTTATTAAATCTCAATTTTGAAAGGGACTGACTTTAACGGGATGTTTATGAAAACCTTTCTTTCTGTATTATGTGTATGTTTTGTACTGTGTCCGTTCTTTGTCTTGCCATTGAGTGCGGCACCGAATTTGGAATATTATTTGGGTGCTCCCTATATCAAAAATCCTCTAGGCGACGGTGGAACGAGTCCTTATACCCCCGGACCTTTATGGCGCGAGGATGGCTTTGATTGTACGACCTATGTGGAAGCTGTTTTGTCTCAGCGCAAGCAGAAGGTGCAGCAGATTGACTTTCAAAAGGCAGTCTTGAGTTTGCGTTATGTTGACGGTGAGGTAGGGTTTTTTTCTCGTGCTCACTTGATGGAATATCATTGGATTCCCAATGCTGTGCGACAGCATTTCATTGCTCCTTATCCTCTTCAGGGGGCAAAATTCAGTGCTTTTCGCCTGAACCTTCAAGAATGGTTTTTTGAAAATCCGCAGGCTGTGCATAAGGATGCCGTTTATCATAGTTTTGTGAGCGCACAGCCAAGCATTGCAGAGGCTTCTATCCCGTATATTCCCGCGCAACGATTGACGAGCGACTTGCTTGAGACATTGCCCGATTTCATGGTAGTCTTTTTTTTAAAGGAGATACCGGATGGGTCATGGCATGGGCAGAAAGGGCGTCAACATTTGATAACGCATATGGGAATGCTTGTGGACAGGCAACTCTATCATGCCAGCAGTCGTCGCAAGAAGGTTGTCAAGGTAGACTTGCTTGATTATGTGCGAAGCAGTCAGAGTATTGTGGGCGTCAGTTTTTATCGTGCATTATAACGACTAAAGGGCAAATATTGAAAAAATCTTCTCCCAAAATAACGATAATTTTAATACCACACCTAAAACAATTTTTCCTACTTCTCACTCGAGAGCGCCGATTGTCTAGCTAAGCAGGTGGTTTTTTTGAAGGGGGGACCTGCCCGAAGGGTGCCGAAGGCATAGCCCT
>CAYJHT010000389.1:1582-2580 GCA_964369615.1 uncultured Desulfovibrionaceae bacterium | reverse complement strand
ACTTTTTGGCGCTAGCAAAAGTTTCCCTCCCCCCGCAAAAAAGAAAAATAAAAAAAGTTTTTAGATTTTACAAGGCACTAGGTAGTTGGCGCTTTCTGATGAAAAAAAGCCACGTATTTTTCTACAAGGTTTTTTTTGAAAGGCTTGTTTTTTCTCAAAAAAAGTTTCCCCCAGAAGTCTTTCAAAAAATATTTCCAATCAAAAATAAACATATACAAGCCTTTGTTGAGTTTGAAGTATAAGAAATATCGATGAAAAAAAACATATTTATTTTATGGGATGCTTCGCATATTTGGGGGCTTATGGCCTTGCATTGCGTGCAGGGCATGGGACTTGGGGTGCGCCTTGTGAAAGCGGATGATATTCTTCAAGGTGTGCTTTTGCAAGAAGCCCCTGCGCTTCTTTTAGTGCCGGGTGGTGCGGCAAGTCTAAAGTATGCGGCACTTGGTGAGCGTGGGTGTGCGGCAATTCGTGAATATGTAGCGCAGGGCGGTCATTATATGGGTTTTTGCGGCGGCGCAGGTTTTGGCTTGTCGCATAGTCAGGGGCTTGGCCTTTGTCCTTGGGAAAGAGGAAAGTATAGTCATAGGTTACAACATCTTGTTTCCGGTCATGTGCGTGCGCGTCTGCATCCTCATAAGTATGTGTCTGCGTGCGGTCTGTCTTCGTTGCCTGTGTGGTGGCCTGGTTTTTTTGCAATGCAGGATAATCCCGAGGTCTGTGTGCTTGCCACCTATGAGCAAGCGGATAAAGATCTTTATCTTGCAGATATAGAGCTTTCTTCTTTGCCGGAGTCCACTGTACAACACTGGCAAGATTTATATGGCGTGAACATGGGTGCGGATTTCTTGCGTGGTCAACCTTGTGTGCTCACGGGGCGTTATGGAAGGGGTAACTATCTTTTATCTTATGCGCATTTGGAGACGCCCCAATACCCACCGGCCAAATCCTTGTTTAAAAATATTTTGGTAAATATTTCTTATATTAACAATACCCAA
>CAYJHT010000389.1:0-1572 GCA_964369615.1 uncultured Desulfovibrionaceae bacterium | reverse complement strand
TTGGAGACGCCGCATTCGCCTCCGGCGAATGCGTGGTTGACATATCTTTGGGAAAGTATGGCTGATCTTACCTCTCCCCATACTTATGTGCCACAATGGGATTTGGACGCTTTGCCCATCCTGTGCCCTCGCACACACGAAACGCAAGCTTTGCACGATTTGCACCTTGGTATCCGTCGTATTTTGGCATTAGGCATACAACATCATCTTCTTTTTAAGCGAACGCCTTGGCTTCATGGGTGGCGCACCGGTATTCCGGGAGGCGCGCTCAACAATATTTATACAAGTATTTGCACAGTGCTTGCGAATCCTTTGTATGGTGATGCACGCGCCTTTTGGGATGCTCACAGTCACGTATTTGCAGAACACAGCTCATACTTTTTACAAGGTGTTGAAAGCTATCTGTTGGCAGAACGTCTTGCAACAACGCTTGCGGCGCCACTTCCTGACGTCATGGACAGAAGACTCCTGCAGTCACAGCGTGAACAATTGTTTGGTAAGCCTATGGTCGCAGCAGGCCTTTGTAAGGAATTGCTTGATATTACAGATGAACTCGTATTTTTACAAAATAAACACAATGAGAACGAGGCGCATACCCACTCACCACTCTAAAGCGTGAGAAACCATGCGAGATGTGCGGAAAAATTGCCTCATAAAAGGCTATGCTTTTTTTGCGAAAAGAGCTATCTCTTTCCCATGGCAGAGAAGAAAGTGAAAAAACGCGCTGATTGCCTTGTCCACGAGCAAGGTCTTGCAGAGAGTCGTGAACAGGCGAAGCGCTTTATTATGGCAGGGCAGGTCTTTATTGACAATACTCCCCTGGCACCTACACGAGTGGATAAAGCTGGTCATTTATATGCGCCACACACCGTTTTTTGTGTCGCCGCAAAAGAACGCTTTGTGAGTCGAGGTGCCTACAAACTGATGACAGGCCTTGAGTATTTCTCAAAAGATATATTAGATATTCAAGGGCTTGTATGTCTTGACGCAGGCGCATCCACCGGCGGCTTTACCGATTGTCTTTTACAGCACGGCGCCTCCAAGGTCTATGCCGTCGATGTCGGACATGGACAATTACACGAAAAATTGCGCACTGACGCACGCGTCATTAACTTAGAAAAAACAAATATACGCACAGCCCCCCCAGAGCTCATCCCAGAGCGTGTCCATCTCGTCGTTGCAGATGTCTCCTTTATTTCATTGACCCTCATCCTGCCATCGTGCATGCAATGGCTTGCAGACGGGGGAAAGATGCTTGTACTTATCAAGCCCCAATTTGAAGTAGGGCCTGAGCACAATCACAAGGGGGTCGTGCGCAGTGAAGAAGCACGACAGGCGGCAATCGAAAAAGTCACGCGATTTTGTGTCGATGAACTCCACTTGCGCTTCCACGGGCTTGTTCCGTCCACTATCCGCGGCCCTAAGGGTAATCAAGAATATATTGCCCTGTTTGAAAAAATATAAGGATAATTTGATAAAGGCATTACTTGAGAAAACAAACTATGAGTATTTTGTTTTTTCTGAAAGTTTATTTTTGTTTTTTCTGAAAGGCTTGTGGGGGGAAACTTTTTT
>CAYJHT010000388.1:0-2589 GCA_964369615.1 uncultured Desulfovibrionaceae bacterium | reverse complement strand
TCGCTTTCCTTGTTAAAGAACAAAAATTCGATTAAATCAGCGTTTCCCTAAATAATTGGCGCTTTTTAATAGAACGCGCATGCACGTTAAAAGATGTTTCGTATTTTTATACAAAAAACCTGTTTGACATCTTTAACAAGAATGGCAAAATAGAAAAGGATTTATTTAGAACACCTAACACAAGCAGTATATTATGCAAAACGAACAAAGACTACTCAATGAATTTCTAGAACTTGTCACCATCGATAGCCCCACATACGGCGAAGAAAATATTTCAAAAATACTTAAACAAAAACTCCACGAACTCGGATGCACCGATATATCCGAAGATACCGCCGCAACCGCCATAGGAAGCACTACAAATAATCTCTACGCCTACTTCCCCGGCACAACAACACACGCAGACAAAGTCCCAACACTCCTCTTCAGCGCTCACATGGACTGCGTCCCCCCATGCCGCAACGTAAAACCAGAAATAATAAACGGCGTCATAAGCTCCAAAGGCAATACCATCCTAGGCGCCGACGATAAATCCGGCATCGCCGCTATCCTCGAAGCACTACGCAGAATCCGTGAACGAAAAATACCCCACGGCAACATACAAATCATCTTCACCGTCGCAGAAGAAGACAATGTCAATGGCACAAAACACATGGATACAAGCAAAATCCGCGCAGACCTTGGCTACGTACTCGATGCCTGCGGCGCACCAGGAACCATCGTCTACGCAGCACCCGGCATAACCAAATTCACCGTTAAAATACACGGCCAAGCCGCCCACGCAGGACTCGAACCAGAAATCGGCGTCAATGCCATCGCCGTCGCCGCAAAAGCCCTCGCTCACTTCCCACAAGGACGACTCGACGCAGAAACCACCGCCAATATCGGACGCATAACAGGCGGCACAGCTACAAATACCGTCGCAGACTACACAGAATGCCACTGCGAAGCACGCAGCCTCAATGCCATAGCACTCAACGAACTCACTGAAGATATCATACAACTCTTTGAAGATATCGCCGACGAAGAACACGCAAAAGTCGAAATCACAACACACAGCGCCTACAAAGCCTTCATCCTTGAAACAACACAACCCGTCATACAACTCGCACAAAAAGCCGCCAAAGTCATCGGCCTCGACGTCTCCATCGAATCCACAGGCGGCGGCAGCGATGCCAACCACTTCAATACCTACGGCATCCCCACAAGCCCACTAGGCACAGGCATGACAGCCGTACACAGCACAAAAGAATCCATCCGCACTGAACACCTCGAACAAACATGCCGCCTCATCATGTCCATCATCACCCTTGCAACATCACAAAGCGCACTAGAAAACGAAGAAGAAAATACTTAAAATCTCACATGCTACTTGAAGAAAAAGCTTTTTAAAAAACTTGTGGGAGGCTCATACCCTTTAGGGTGAAGCTTTTGTTGAAGAAAAGTTTTCCTCCCATACCTTTAAAATATACAAGAAAAATACCTTGAAAAAAAATGAGAAAAGAATACGAAAAACATTGACCGAAACAGAGGTCTATGCTAGCTTCTGACTGCTTTGTGAAATGACGCACGAAAGGGGAAAAAGTCATGCGCCTGTCTGAAAGGTTACAGCGTAAGAGTGCCAGTATGGACATATTTGCCACAGCAGGCACCATTGGCCTACATATGGTCACAGGCCCTGCGGTCGGCTTTGGCCTCGGATACGGTGCAGAAGCACTGCTCGCAAGTATAGGCTTTGACATTAGCCCTTGGGGCAAGCTTGTCGGCTTCTTCATAGGCATCGGCGGAGGTTTTTTAAGCGTCTACGAAGACAGCCAAAGACTTTTGCGCAAAATGGATACTCCTAGAAGCAGCGCCGGACACAAGCCCGCACCAGAGGGCGAAAGTGGAAAAACCCCTGAACAGGCGCATGCACATGAACAAGACGAAAACACAAAGCGCTAAAGATTTTTTTCACGATACGATAAAGAAAAATTGAGAGCACAACAAAAGGGGTCTCACCTTGCAAAACACCTTGTTTTTGCCTGTGCACAAATTAAATGGCTGGCTTTGGCGCAGGGGTTTTGATATACCTGCCATTCGCCGTATGATGCTCTGGCAGTGTATTTTTGCAATTGCGTCCTTACTCGTTGGATGTGTGCTCTTACCGTGGACACAGGTGCCCTTGGCATTTACTGCGGGATTATGTATTTTTCTAAACATATTTTGGGGCATAGCGCGGCATATTATGCGCCTGAGCCTTACGGCCTACAGCATGGCTCTCTTTGCAGGCTTTCTCTTGCGTATGGGATTAAGAATGGCCATAACAGCTGTAGTGCTCTACATTCTTCTCGTCACACTCAAGGCATCGCCCTTGGCGCTTGTGTCTGGTGTAGCGGTAAGTACGGCAGTCGCTCTTGGAGCTTTTGCCTACAACAATTTCATGGGCAAAGGACAACGATAAGACTCTGACTCACTTGTCCGTATGCTGTGGTTTGGGTGTTTTCATCGTCGTGTATTAACAAGCAGCAAGGAGCATTAGTTATGGCAGGAAATTTGCCAAGTCCGGTTTTGCTCTCCACCATATTTGATATGGACGCCGTGACCATC
>CAYJHT010000387.1:0-2595 GCA_964369615.1 uncultured Desulfovibrionaceae bacterium | reverse complement strand
CACACGCGAACGAGTGCCCCTACTTGTCGGCGGAACAGGTCTGTACTTTCGTACTGTACTGGAAGGCATGGCGGCAATTCCACCTGTGCCCGAAGAGATTGCGGCGCATATATTCCAGCGCCTCGCCTGCGAAGGACGCGAAGCACTACATGCAGAACTCACCATAAAGGACCCGCCTTCTGCGGCGCGTATCCATCCGCACGACTCCCAACGCATCTCACGCGCTCTTGAAGTGCTCATGGCTACCGGAAAAACACTGAGCTACTGGCACACACAAAACGCACCGCCGCCACTGACAGGCTTGTACATGGGAGTTGAAACAAATCTTGACGCACTGACCCCGCGCCTCAACGCGCGTATTGAGCATATGCTAGCGCAAGGCGCCTTAGAAGAAGCGAAAAAGGCGCATGAACGATGCACCGACGGCACTGCACCTGGCTGGTCTGGCATCGGCTGTGCGGAGTTATGGGCATACATTGAAGGGAAAATTTCCTTTGACGAAGCCGTCTTTCACTGGCAAAAGAACACCCGTGCCTATGCAAAAAGGCAGCTTACATGGTTTCGCGCAGTCAAGCACATTCAATGGTTTGCCGCCTCGGATGTGGATGCTATGCTGTGCGCGGCAAAAACATTTTGGCAAAAGCACTGCGGCAAACATATATGAAGGCTTCTTGCTCGTGAGGATTGTATGTTGCGACACATCCCTATTTTCATAACATATTTTCTACATACTTGCCTTGTTCTTCTCGCAGTACTTTTCTTATACAACAATGCGCACGCACGCACTCCCCTTGAAAACATAGACGACATGATACGCACGTCAGAGCAGCAAAATAGAATCCTTGCAGAAAGCATAGAAAATGCCACCGTGCTTATTTATTGTGCGCAAGACGCCCGCAAGGTGCACCAAGGCACAGGCTTTATCGTGGCTGACGGTTATGTTTTAACCAGTGCCCATGTCGTTGCCTCCGGCGGCACACTCAAGGGAGAAATATCCATTATGGGCAAGGCACTTCCAGCCACACAGGCAACTGTGGTGGCATGGCTTGAAGATGCAAACACGGATTTTGCCCTTTTACATTTCTCTTCGCCTCTCTCAAAAGAATTGCCCATCCTTCCCTTCAACCTCCATACACGCAGGACAGACAGAGTGCGCGCGTGGGGCTTTCCAAAAACAGTTCTCAGCCGTAAGAACGCCTCTGAAAGCCCTGTTTCTATAGAAAAAACTGTCAATTTACCACCTGTTATCTACACAGAAGGTGAGGTAAGCAGTTTTGTACACAATGGGAGCGGGCAAAGCATTGTACACACAGCCGCTGTTGCAAAAGGTAACAGCGGCGGGCCTCTCATAAATGCCTATGGTCACGTTGTAGGCATAAATATTTGGATTGCTGTCGATGCCAACGAAGGCGCCTATGTCAGTGCGGCGCTTGCGTCCGCCGATGCTGTACGATTCTTGCGCGCCTGCGATGTAGAACCACGCATAGCGCAAAGCCCCCATACGATGCCAACAGTACAAAACAGCCCCCCTACAAAAAAGCAAACACAAGACATAGAAGGCCCCATATCCGGGTATTTATTCGACACCATGAATAACAACCTCCTCTCTTCCGCCGACCTCACCGGAACAACAAAAACAGACTTCGACCTCGCTACAAACGAGAACGCAGACGCACAAGCCCGTCTTGCTCATGCATATTATTATGGCGAAAACGCGCCCAGAAACACACAAAAAGGTGTCTATTGGATGGAAAAAGCCGCAAAAAAAGGCCATAGTACGGCCTTAGCCAATCTCGGCATTATCCTCATCACGAGCGCAGAATTTAAAAATGTCCCCCTCGGCTTGGAATGCTTACGAAAAGCAATAAAAACAGAACCTCAATACGGCCTCTTCTTGGCACGCTACCTTTACGACGGCGAAGCCTTGGGCATCGCTCCCCACCTCCACGAAGCGCGCGCCGCCCTACAAGCAAGCGTCAAAGCCGGCAATCCCAAAGCCCTTGCCCTTGAAGCACGCATGATACTGGAAAGCGACACACATAATGATGCCTACACACGCGCTCAAAACCTCGCCACACAAGCCTCACAAGCGCATATAGCACTCGGCAATACTGTCCTCGCATGGCTCGCCTTTGCAGATGATAATATGCCACAAGCCGTCGCATACGCACAAAAAGCCGCAGACAAAGGCGACACTGAAGCAATGGCTCTCCTAGGCATGTTTTACCTCAATGGCATGGGCGTTCCCACGGACACGACAAAAGCATTCGCCTATTCCAAACAAGCCGCATACGCAGGCAATGCCCTCGGCGCAGCAAATCTTGCTCAAATATATGCCTTCACAGAAGGCTTTGAAAAAGACCTCGCACTTGCATGGGCATACAGTGTCATGGGCGCACGACACGAACACATTTCCGCCATAGCACTGCGTGACAGCATAGAAATACAACTCTCACCCGAACAACGCGCCGCAGGTGACGCCTACGTCGCAGCATGGTTTGCTCAATGGGGGTTAAAGCAATAAAGTATTTTTTTTTTATTTTTTATTTTTTTATTTTTTATTTTTTTTAAGGTTTTTAAGTGTTTTTCTTGGGG
>CAYJHT010000386.1:0-2602 GCA_964369615.1 uncultured Desulfovibrionaceae bacterium | reverse complement strand
TCTGAAAGGACTTACCTTCTTGTTCACAAGCGGCAAGCACACTGTCCACATTGTCGCCATGTGCTTCTTGCAAGGCTTGACGTAGATTATCCTTGTTGAGCGTGCGGCGTCCCTTTTGTTGGGTGACTTTGAATCGGTGTGTGCCCGCATTTATCCAATCACCGTGAAGAGATGTGAGGGCGTAGGTCTCTTTGAGGGATTGCTCAATGCCGCTGATTTCTGCATCTAAGATGGTGCGTTGTTCCTTCAATGCGTCAAGCTGTTGCAGGGGGCTTGCCCACTCGTCATGCTCTAAGCCGTCCTGAAATTTGGGGCAATCGCCGTTCCAATCGCAGTAAGCACAAAGGGCGTGAAATCCAAGTACATGCTTGGCATCATTATGATGGAGCTGTCCATTTTCATGAGCAGTTTTTTGCTCCCAGAGAGATTGTGCTGTGTTGATACAAAGCTCTTGCATGGATGTGTGAGGCTGATATGGGCCAAAGGCTTTTGCGTCGTCCATTGAAATGCACAAAATCCACGCCTCAATGTCTATGGCGTTAGCGTCCGTTGGGATTGTGATACCAAAATGCTGTGCGCAGATTTGAGGCATGGTGAGGTTCTGATACAGAATTGTACCGTCATCGCGTCGCACGGTGAAAGCCGCTTCGTTCCACATATGCGCCAAGAGCGAGGCTTGCCCGTAAAGTTGCATTTCATAGGCAGTGTAGAGCGTTTCTGGCAGATTTTGTGTGCTTTTCAGCTCCAGAATACGGATGGCAGGATGTGGTTTTTCCCATGCGAGGACGAAATCAAAATGAGCTTTGATGGGGACATCATTATAATAGAGCGACAGTTCGAGCTGTGGGAGTGTGTGCAAACCTTGAGCAGTGAAGGCATGACCGATGCCATATTCAAGCCAATGACCTCTTTGTAAGGTCAACAATTTCTGCAATGTCGGATACGGACGCTGAAAGACCTTGTTGCAGAGGGCAGCTCTTGGACATTCGAGGACACGGCCTATGTCTGACAGGCCGATGTATTGGCTACGATCGCCGAGGTGTGCGGCGGTGCTTTGCTGGTCGTGGATGTGGAGACCGTGCTGAATGCAGGCCAAGAGGTGTTGGGCTTTTTGTGCTATCTGTTCGTGAGTCATATGTTTTTTCCTTTAAAAGTGAAGTAGGCCACCCCCTTGTGAGGGACGGCCTACTTTTTGTTTGTGCGTCTGTGTGTTTGTGCGAGCTGTGTCTGTGAATACGAAATCATGCCGCGTCGGCATACTTCCACCACATCTTGCGTTGCGCATTCCATTGGAAACCGGCGCCCTTGAGGAGTTCGCGCTTGGCTTGGGTATTGCCGGAAGCCACAACACAAGGACGTCCGTCTTGTGCGATGACGTGTTGATAGGTCACACCGTCGATATGAGGAAGGTTTGAAAAATTGTTGTGCTGATACGGTGGATTTGAGGGCTCCGTTTGAAACTTTTCGATGTGCGTCATGCCTTGGGTGGCATTTTGCGTTACAGGGGCATTTTTGGCCTGTTTTTGAGGTGTCGCCCTTTTTGAGGGTATCTTTGCTGCTTGCCGTCATCGTCTTCAGTAACAATTCCTAACATTGCGGTGAGGGCGTATCGCCGACAATAAGTGAGAGCGGAACCCATGCCTTGCGGGTCGTTCTTGGGTAGCGGGCAATAATAAAGGACGATTGCCATTGACCTGAGGGTGTATGTGTAAGCTTTGTCATGAGTCCTAAATGTCCACTGCCTATGTGAGCTGGCGTTGGCATGGGGAGCTGTGTGAGCCAGATGGAATTGTTGTGCAGACACTCACGACACGCTTCCATGACGGAGTTGAGCGTGGCGTAAGTACTCTTTGTGAAAGGATTATTGCCGTCCTTTGTGGCGGGTTGTAACTGCTTTTGTACTGCGAGCAGTGCCTTTGACAATTCGCTGATGTCTTGGGATTGGTATGCTTGCATATTTATTCTCCTTGAAGAGGCGTTTTTGTTTTTCAAGGAGGTGATATGTATGTGAGATTTTTTGAGGGACAGTGTATTTATTTCACTCAAATTCTACTCGTCTGCATAGTCATTGAAAAAATCTTTTAATGCAATATTAAATGCTTTTGCAAATTTGACAAGCTTGAGCATACTAAAATTCCCTTTGCCACGCTCAATGTCACTCAAAAATGTGACATCCATGTCCGTAATTTCGGCAAGCTGCTCTTGCGTTAGTTTACAGCGCTTTCGATGATTCCTCACAATAATGCCAATATTACGAAGGATTAAGCTCTCTTCCTCAGAATGATTTGTGGACATAAGACACTCCTTAAATCATTCTAAAACACTTGACGGGCTTAAAAAACATCGGATATATCCGATTTTCTAAAGACCTCTGCTTTGCTTGGGCATGCATTCAATTAGGGATATGAAAAATCCAAAAAACTTTTGCTCTGTTCCGTCTTTTGGAAAGTTCTTGTGGCATAGTGCAATCATTCCAGCCGTAATATGTCTTTCTGCGTGATGCACAATGAGATAAAGGTGGAGTGTTTATATCGAGGGGCTTGTAAGTAGTTGACCTTGAATAAATGCGTTTTTTCAAAAAATCAAAATTCAATTTACAGCC
>CAYJHT010000385.1:0-2614 GCA_964369615.1 uncultured Desulfovibrionaceae bacterium | reverse complement strand
ACCCTTCAGAAGAGTGACAAAATGCAAAAGAATTTATTTAGAAACAGCCCCTAGGAGAGCTTTTTGACAATATTCGTCGTAGAAAAACCTTGAAGCAGGGGCAGACTGTGAACCTCACCACCGGCTGCTTGCACCACGTCTGCCCCAACAATGCTTTCTATAGGCCAGTCCCCACCCTTGACAAGGATATCCGGTGTGAGGGCAGATATACAATTATATGGAGTGCTTTCTTCAAAGCTTGTCACATAGTCAACGCTGGCAAGGTGGGAGAGTACAAAGGCGCGCGCTTCCAAGGGGACTATGGGACGCTCTGCCCCTTTGCCTAAGGTGCGCACAGAGGCGTCGCTGTTAAGAGCTACAATAAGGATATCGCCAAGCGCCTTACAGCGCGCCAAAAGATCAACATGACCGGGATGCACCAAATCATAACAGCCGTTTGTAAAGACGACGCGCAACGAAGGAAGCTGCGCGCGCCTTTTTAGCAATTCCTGCACCAAGACAGGGACATCCCATAAAGGATTATGAGGAAGCTTTAATTCTTGCGACATAAATTTTCGCACTTCCCAAACATCACAAGCTCCAACCAATCATAAGCAAATTCAAGACAGTCCTCGTCACGCCCCATGATAGCTTCACAGCGCTCTGTACTCACATCCACCTTGGAAAAGATTTTCATATCCGCAAGAAATGTGCGGAAACGGTCAAGTTGATAAAGACAAAGTATTATCATTGTAGCCATCTTGGGTGAAACAGGCTCATTCGTCGCCTTTATCTTCGCCATAACACGCATATAACGGTCGTTTGAGTCGTTGTACGGCTCCAAACCTTGATCCTTAAGCCATTCGTGCGCTGTCCATTCCTTGCCTGTATCAAAGCCGCGACAATGCTCTTCTTGCACAATAAAGAAACGCTCAACAACATTGCCCTTGCCGTCCACCTTTGTACCACGCCCTAAGGGATAGGTACGACAAGCCCCCGGTCTGTCCTCATAAATAGAACAGCCAGCAGGCGTCACAAAGGGGCAAGGCTCATCAGGGCTGGACTGCATCCGCAACAAAGGCAAGGGGAAGCCAGTGTCTGGAAATGTACGCATCTGCACATAATTCTTCAAAAATTCGTCACTGCCAAGCTCCAAATGACGACACAAACGCAATACGTCATAGGGCGTAAGCGGCAATGTCAACTCAGCACAACACCTATTAAAACACGGAACCTTTTCATTACACGCAAAAAGAAAACGCTCGCCAGACTTAAGCTCCGGCAAAGAATCCAAAAAGGCCTCGGAACCGTCCTTTGGGCGCGGCTTTGGGGGGGAGTATGTTTCCATATTATATCACTTTATTAAGGGCATATTCAATAATCCCTTCTGCACCGGCTTCACGCAAGGCAGGAATAAGATCGCGCACAAGGTCAGTGCCGACAACGGTTTCCACAGAAAGCCACTGCGTGTCACGCAATGGGGACACGGTGGGCGAATTGAGCGCAGGTAAAAGATCTAAAATCGCGTCAAGATTGGCTGCCGGTGCGTTGAGCTTCAAGCACACAAGGCTTTCCGCATGCAAGGCGCCTTGCAAAAGCAAGTTTATTTGTTCAATTTTCTTGCGCTTCTTTGGATCCTCCCACGCCTGCTTATTCGCAATAAGGACAGTATTACTGCTCATAATTTCGTCAATAATACGCAAACCGTGAGCGCGAATAGTCGTGCCTGTCTCCGTCACTTCCACAATGCCGTCGGCAAGACCTTCCACCACCTTGGCTTCCGTTGCGCCCCATGAATAAAAGATGGTTACATCAATACCCTTTTCTTCAAAGTAGCGACGCGTCATGCCCTTGATTTCTGTAGCAATACGCTTGCCCGCCAAATCTTCCGGCTTGTAGTACGGAGAATCCCCCGCCACAGCCAAGACCCACTGCGCCGGACGGTTCGAGGTCTTTGAATACACAAGGTCGGAAACCCTCACAACATGGTCAAGAGCGTCCGTTTCTTTGAGCCAATCCAAACCCGCAAGTCCCACATCAAGGACGCCGTCCATGACATATCGCCCTATCTCCTGCACGCGACACAAGGACGCGCTGATTTCAGGGTCGTTGATATCAGGAAAATAGTTGCGATGCGCCTTGCGAATTTTCCATCCGGCGCGGTCAAAAAGGCTGATAGTGGCATCTTCAAGAGAGCCTTTGGGAACACCCAGCTTCAAAAGCGGCTGTGTCATTTGTAGACCTCCTCGGGGTCAAAAACTTTTGGGGCACACAATGTCACTGCCCCGTCCTTGAGTTCACGATAAAAGCAGGAGCGGTAGCCCTTATGGCACGCCGCACCGCCCACTTGCTCCACAAAAAGAATGACAGCGTCGCTGTCACAATCAAGACGAATAGCACTCACGCGCTGCACATGTCCTGACGTCCCCCCCTTATGCCATAACGTTTGACGACTGCGACTGTGATAATGCGCCTCGCCAGTAGCAAGAGTTTTTTCCCACGCCTCAGCATCCATCCATGCCAGCATGAGCACTTCACCCGACTGCGCATCTTGTGCAATAGCCGCCACAAGCCCCTTGCCCTTTTCAAAATCCGGTGTAAACGCTTCCATATTTATACTCTTCTGTATGTTAAG
>CAYJHT010000384.1:0-2619 GCA_964369615.1 uncultured Desulfovibrionaceae bacterium | reverse complement strand
TTATATATACAACTCCTGCAATATCGCTTGGGGTTTCAACGCCTTGTTCGACAAGCGCACAGACTTTGGAACGCCCAAGTTTCCCCATCAAGTAACCGTGCTCAAGGACAACATTTTGTCGTGCTCGTGGTTTTAGGGTGTCTACTGAACTATTCTTCACACCACCCACGTCACATGATGTATAAAGTACAATACCATACCCGACATCAGTGTGTTTTTCCAGTTTTTCAATAACGGTATTGCCACCACTTGGCTGCTCGCAGAGAATAATCGGTTTTAAGGCAAGGTTTTTTATGAAAAGAGCGACTCCATTCTTGAGAGCGCCATCATGTCCGTGGACTATAAACACCTCAGTTTTATTCACGTTGTCCTCCTTGTGTTGCGACATTTCTTTTTGCGATACACTGTCCGCAAATGGACGTCGTGCAACAAAAACACCTTGCCCACCAATTGTCGATTCATAAGTACCATGTAAAGAACCATCGCTTTGTGGGGTTAAAAGAACGAGAATTGACCCAAGGATAATATTAGCAACGTTTTTCTTGACTGTGAGTCTTAGTTTGATTGGCTGCGCGATACTTCCATGAATTGCATATTCATACTGCCCATATTGTGGTTCAGAAATACGCGCCGTTCCTTGAACTCTATTTCCATCCTGCTTTCACTCAATGAAGGCACGTCCAAAATTTGTACCTTGAAACTCGCCGATCCATTGACCGCTATAATCTACAAATTCCATAATTCACCTATTATCTTCTATTTGCTCATCATATACCACAGAAGCATCAATATGCCGACATTCTTAATAATCAGCGAAATAATATTTTCCTGCGGTCGTGATTTATATTTTAATGTTTTTATGAGGCTGTCAAGGAACATAAGAGCGGCGCAGAAAATAACAGCCACAAAGACGAAGGGGGTTTTGTCCAGCGCAAAGACGAGTAAGTTTTCTTTCGGTACTGCTAATACGAGTTCATACATGAAGTATGACATGCAAAACAAAAATCCGCTTAATGCAAAGACGCAGACCCACACTAATGCAATAGAAAGCAAGTTATGACTATTATCTTTATAGATTACATCGTCACTCTCACTATTAAAAAAAAGCCCTGCAAGCCACGGCAGAAGACTTTCCCACCATGACGTTTCTTCTTTTTCTTCTGGTGATCGTCGTGTAGTGTCTTGAGAATATGTAGTCGTTTCCGCTGATGTTTGTGTAGTCTGCGTTTGTTGTCTTGCACGGTCTTCTTTTAGAAGTTCTACAAAATTTTTTAGAAGCTCTATGTCTTCCTGCGTTAATGTAGTAGCATCACTTGCTGTTGGCGTGAGGCTGTCCTGAGATTGTTGTTCTAGCACAGCTTGAGATGTTGTATCCCTACTTTGAAATTCTCCCATATATACCTCAGATTATATCCACATTTGCCTGCCCATTCATGAGCATGGGGAGCAGCCAGTCGCGAAGTTTTGCGAGTTCGTGGTTTTCAAGCTTGTTCATACACATTTTTTCAAGCAATATATCAAATGCTTGCGTGATATTTTTTTGAAGCTGTTCAGGTGCGCTCAGTATGTTAAGGCGTTGCATATCTTTTGCGCTTAAATGCCCTACAGTTGTCCTGCTGACATTTTTTTCTCGAGCTTTAATGTAAGGCGCTGTCGCAAAGTATGCTTGTAGCGGTGAATAGTACTTGCTTTTAGAAATTTTTACGCAGCGCTGGTTTAAAAGTGCTTTATCACTTGCCCAAAAATTCATATGAAAATTTCCATCCATTCCAATGACTAAGTCGGTGGTTTTAAGCCAATACTTTGTCGCCACATTCTCAGTGGTATACGCGGATATTGAACACGACAAAATATCTCGAATTCTGACTACGGGCATGAGCGTGTTATTATCAGAAAAATATTCAGTATTAAAAGGATAGCCGTAACATACATCAAAAGCAGAAAAAATATCTTTAACCTCCCACCCCTTAGGAATATCCCTCTTCAGCGTCGCATTATACACCATTTTCCCGCCGGAGGATTTATAGGGCTTGCCGTTAGCATCGGGGAAGTCGAATTGGACAAACCAATACTCGTACAGCGTTTTTGCCATGGCCTCTAGTTCGGCGTTGATGCGGCTGTTACAGTCGATTTTTGCATCAAGGGCTGAAAGACATCTTGCAATGGCTTGTTGCATATCTTTATTCGGCAAAAGGACGCGAACGGAAGCCAATCTTTCAGGGGATGTGTGCTTTACTTTCGACCCTGAAGAAGTAAGGCGTATCTGTTCTCGCACATATTTTGTCTGGTAAAGGTAATAGACAAAGCGTGAATCGAGTTCATCATTTGTTGAAATAAGTCCTAACCGTTGATTATGTAAATATATATTATCCTCTGGCACAAAGGCGCAACTGCCAAGCAAGCCTTCTGCTTGTTCAGTCATGGCTACAACGAGGTCATGCTTGCCTAGAATATAATCACTTGGAATTGCGCCTATATAGAATTTTTCCTTTCCTTTCTCTCTCTTAAATCCCCCTTCTTCAAAGAAATTTCCCGGCGTGAGGAGAATATATTCACCTGTGCTTGCGAAAAATTCACTCTTAAACGGAAAACCATGCTTAATAAAAATTTTATCGTTCA
>CAYJHT010000383.1:0-2634 GCA_964369615.1 uncultured Desulfovibrionaceae bacterium | reverse complement strand
ACGATACTTGGGAAAGGATCCGAGCACTTCTCCGCTGATCTGATAATAATTTTCAGAGATATTATCACGAACATTAGAAGAGCTTTTTCTTGCCATAACTACTTCCAGTAGACTTTTACAAGGTTTGTACCACGAGAGCGACTGCCCTTCTGTGGCTGACCAGCCGTAATAACAATACGCTCTTCAGGATGGAATTTTGCATTATTTGCAATAAAGTTCTCCGCACGCGTCGTATGTCCTTCAGCAGCATTGGGATTTATAAGAAGTACGGGCGTAACTCCCCATGAGAAATTAAGCGCCTTAGCAGCTTCCGGCTCCGGTGTCAGACCATAAATTTGTTGTGGGGGACGACACGCAGCAATCTGACGCGCAGATGAGCCGCTCATGCTGTGTGAGACAATTGCAACAGCCTCAGCTTTTTCAGCGAGCACGCACGATGAATAGGCCAAAAACTCATTAATACCCTTCGTCGAGTCAGGTTCTTTAAGCTCATGGCGCTCCAAGAGCACCTTCTCAGCCTGTTTCGTAATTTCACGCATATATTCCACAGTTTCCACAGGGAAATTCCCCATGGCCGTCTCTTCTGAGAGCATAACGCAGTCGGCGCCGTCAAGAACGGCGTTGGCAACGTCTGTCGTCTCCGCGCGCGTTGGTACGGGGCTGTTAACCATAGAAAGCAGCATTTGCGTTGCCACAATAACAGGCTTTGCGGCCTTATTGCACTCGCGGATAATACGTTTTTGAATGGCTGGAAGCATAGGCAAGGGGCATTCCACACCCAAGTCGCCGCGAGCAACCATGACAATATCAGCTTCGCGTAATATTTCGTCCAATCTGTCCACAGCGCCTTGGCGCTCAAGTTTCACCACCACAGGAAGGCTTTTGCCTGCGGCCAAAATAATATTTTTTGCTTCAACGACGTCCTCAGGTGTTTGCACATAGGAAAGAGCCACAGCGTCAACACCAAGAATGAGACCTTGCGCTAAATCCTTACGATCTTTTTCTGTGAGTGCCGCAACCTTCGTGGCCTTGCCGGGTAAGGCAAGCCCTTTGCGAGAAGTCACAATGCCGGAATTATTGGCTTGTAATACCACAAGACCATCTTCACGGCGACGTTCTACATGGAATTGCAAACCACCGTCTGCAAGCACAAGGCGGTCATCTTTCACAAGGCTGTCCAAGATGACTTGATGGTCAAAGGGCAGATAGGGCATCTCGTCTGTGTACTTATCGGAAGGTCCAAGCAAAAGCTCCATATCCTTTTCTACAGAGATACTCCCCTCGCCTTGTAAATTGCCAAGACGAATCTTAGGGCCAGAAAGATCTTGCATGATGGTCAATGGGATTTTCAGCTCATCCTCAACTTGACGGATCGTGCTGATGATATCCACAAACATAGAAGCATCACCGTGGGAAAAATTTAAACGAAAAATACGCGCACCTGCCAAAGCCAGAGCAGTCAGCTTTTCTTTGGAATTTGATGCAGGGCCAACCGTCGCAACAATTTTAGTTTTCATGATAACATTCTCGATATTTTTTTAGTCAATACTGTACTGTGAGCGCGTTCCGTCATCATCGGCGAATCCATGCCACAACCATATAATAAAAGCACACCCAGCCTACATAATCTCTAGATGAAGTGTCACCCACCCCTTACACCAAAATTTAACGATTGAATAGTAAAAAAAGCGTGTCAATTTTTTTTCCTCATCGTTGTGCCTTTTCTGTTCACACAGCACGAACATTTTGTCCACATATTTTTTTCAAAAAAATTTTAAAAATATTCACTTCGTGCTTGACAGTCGTGCTTGTTTTGCTTAATAAGACTCACTCGCAATAAGAAATAACGCTCATGAATATTCATGCGCGATTGTCCTAACACAAAAACTTTTACACTCCAAAGGAGAAAAAAATGTCTAAGACTCATGACAATTTGATGGCGGCATTTGCAGGTGAATCCCAAGCTAACCGTAAGTATACAGCTTTTGCAGAAGCTGCTGACAAAGAAGGCTTGCCCCAAGTAGCAAAGCTTTTCCGCGCTGCCGCCATGGCAGAAACCATCCATGCACTGGCACATTTTCGCATGGCAGGACATGTGGGCACCACCGAAGAAAACTTAAAAGCAGCCATTGAAGGTGAAAGTTACGAGTTTACAAAGATGTACCCCGAAATGATTAAGGACGCACAAGAAGAGGGCAATGCCTCCGCAGCAAAGCATCTTTCCAACGTCAATGCTGTGGAAGAAGTGCACGCACACCTCTACAAGAAGGCTCTTGAAAACCCATCCGCACTGGAAGATGTTGACTACTACCTCTGTAAAGTGTGTGGCTACACCCATGAAGGTGAGTGCGAGAGCTGTCCTGTCTGTAAAGCAGGCAAAGCCGCCTTCTTTAATGCAACGGCTTCTTGCTGTACAAAATAATTTTTTCCTCCTCGTGGCATCATAAAAAGGGCGCTGGTTTTTATAACCGGCGCCTTTATTTTTATTTTTTCTGAATGACATTTAGCCCGGATATTTCACAAGCTGGGTTGATTCTAATTTGTTTTTTTGCGGGGGGAGGGAAACTTTCTGGCGCTAGAAAAAGTTTCCCTCCCCCCGCACCATCTCTGCTCTCTGTATCCCTAAGGCTCGTT
>CAYJHT010000382.1:0-2649 GCA_964369615.1 uncultured Desulfovibrionaceae bacterium | reverse complement strand
GTTATTATTAACGACCAAAGACATAATACACCTCCTAAGGTGGTTTAAGCTGTACTTGTCTTATAGCAATGCGCGTGCCAAGATGTTGGTATGTGTTATTTCAGCGTGTTATATATTTTTTGATGGAGAGGGGAAAAATTTTTAGGGCAGTTTTGGGTCCTTTGTTCTGCGTAGTGGAAAAAAATTCCTTTGGTTTAGATTGACACAAGGCTTCTTTACTTCATTTTCTTTCATCTATAAAGGTTGCGAGTGCATTAAGGACAGAAGCGACAAGTGGTGAGCCTCCCTTGCGTCCGCGTAGGGTCATATGTATATAGGGGCTTTGAAAAAGCAATTCTTTTGATTCGAGGGCGTTGACGAAGCCGACGGGCATGCCAACTATCAGAGCAGGAGGGGTTATGCCTGTGTTTAAGAGTTCTAGGAGGGCGAGTAGGGCAGTGGGGGCATTGCCTATCGCCACAATATTTCCTGCTAGCTTATCTGCTATTGCTAAGATGCCTGCTCTTGAACGTGTTGTGCCTAGTGTTTTTGCATGTTCTGTGACAGATTCTGTTTGTAAGATGCATTGTGTTTTGATACCGAGCTGTGTCAAGCGTTTTTCCATACCGCACAGAGCCATGCGGGTATCTGTATAGACGGTGCATTGGTGACGCAGGGCACCTAGTCCGGCGTTTAAGGCTTTTTCTGAGAGGACAATATTGTTCAATAAAGAAATATCGCCGCTTGTATGAATCATGCGGCGGGCTATTTCCCACAAGGGGCCTGTATAGGGGCGTGGTTCCGGCACTTCTGCATCAATGATATCAAAGGAGCGTTGTTCAATGGCGTGTGGTGTGCTGTTGGGGTCGAGTTGTATCATAATAAGGACTCCATTTTTTGAATTAGAGACGAAAGATCTGTTTTAAGAGTGATCGTGCGCCTTCTGGGTACAGGTGAATCCATGAAGCCCAGACATTACCATGGCGCACACCGCAGGCCTCGCGAGCGGAGACGGGGCGTCCTTGGCGGTCATGGACGTGCCATAGTGGGGGCAGTGTTGGTGTTTCATTGAGAAAACCATAATGAAACTCATGTCCTCTTCCTTCGATAGAAGCTTTACTGTTTTCTATATCTTTAGAGTGTGCGAGTTCTACGTGCCTGTAGCCGAGCGCGGCTCTTTTTGTGCCAATTGTCGCGGTGTATGGTAAGACTTGGGTCATGTGTACTGTGCGCTCTTCGTGTGTGATGCTTTTGAGGAGGTACATAAAGCCGCCGCATTCTGCGTACACTTTTTTTTGTTGTGTGACAAAATCGCGTACAGCGTGCAGCATGGATGTATTGTTAGCTAAATGTGTGGCATAGAGTTCGGGATAGCCGCCGGGGAGGTAGAGGGAGCTAGCATGAGCCGGAAGTTTTTTGTCATCTAAAGGAGAAAAAAAGACGCATTTTGCGCCAAGTTCTTCGAGTACGGCGTGCATATCGGCGTATAAAAAGCTGAAGGCGTCGTCATGTGCTATGGCGATGAGCGGCTTGTGGCATGTTTTTTTTGTTGGAAGTGGGGTTGTTGTGTGCGTGAACGCGTTTGATGCGCGCTGTTTTTCGAGCTGTGCGCAGGGCAGAGGGGTTTTATATTGTGCGCAGCGGTGCAAAAGTGCGTCAATATCGACATGCTTTTCTATCCAATCTGCCATGGCTTTTTTTGCCTCATGGGAATAGGCGCATTCGTGTCCCATGCGTAGGCCTAGGTGACGGGAGGGGAGTTGTGGGGTGCTGTGCCGTGAGAGATAGCCTAAAATTGGCGGATCACCTGTTTCAAGCAGTGTATCAAAGGCTTCTTTGAGGATTTCTTTATGTTGCTCACTGCCTACGTGATTGCAGATGATGCCTGCAAAAGTGATATTTGATTGTGCGCGTAAAAAGCCGAGCGCAAGGGCTGCGGCGGATTGTCCCATGCGTCGGACATCGAGGATGAGGACGACTGGTAGTGTGCATGTGCGTGCTACGTGAGCGCTTGAGCCGGGACCGCCAATACCCAAGGCGCCATCAAAGAGTCCCATGGCGCCTTCTGCGAGTAAGACGTGGGCGGGGTGTTGGCTTTGTAAACGTACCATGCGTTTATAGACGTGCAGCATGCCGTTGTGGTGAGAGGCATTTGTGCCCATCCACGCATCGAGATTGTAGGAGGGGCGTTTGCTGAGGAGGGCATGGTGTGATGTATCAATAAAATCTGGCCCTACTTTGCAGGCTTGCACTACGAGGTGTCGCCTTTGTAATGCTGCAATGAGTGCTGCAGTGACAGTGGTTTTTCCACTGCCGCTAGCACTACTTGCAAGAAGTAATTTATAAGGGAAGGGCATATATAGGGCATCTTTTCTTAGGAGCGAAGGCGTAATGCTTCTTTTAGGATATCGACATCTTCTTGTCGTGCTTCAAGTCCTAATGGGGGGTAGCCGCCATGGCAGAGAAAGTGTGCGCCGTCAAATTCGAGGAAGCCGGCGCTCAACACTTTTCCATAGGGTAATTGTTCGCGCATGTCTGCGTGATCGACTCTTCTTGGGAATACGAAGGGGACGGGCTGACCTGAAAAATCTTCCATTATCAAATATTTCATATTGCCTCCAAGTTTTTAGTAATTTATTTATCTAAAAAATTATTTTGAAAAGCACTTGG
>CAYJHT010000381.1:0-2663 GCA_964369615.1 uncultured Desulfovibrionaceae bacterium | reverse complement strand
AAAAGCGCCAACTACCTAGTTAAACAGATGGTTTTTTTGAAGGGGGGTTTGGGGGGCGTGTGCCCTTCAGGGTGAAACTTTTTTTTCCCAAAAAAAGTTTCCCCCCAAGAAAAAAACAAAAAAAATATTTTTTTCGATGCAGCCCTAAAGTTTTTCAAAAACGAACCGATAAGATTTTTTTGTGTGGACGCAAAAATCGCGACCTTCTGTCAATCATTAAGGCTTATTCACGGGAGAACCATATGAATAGAGACACTTATGTGGCAAAAGATTTTATCGTGGGCTTCATTACACCAAACTTCCTTGAAAAAAGAAATATTTCACGCGGCGCAAAACACCTCTACGGGCTCTTGTGCGACTATGCAGGAACAAAGGATCATTGTTGGCCTGCTCATAAGACGCTGGCAACGCGCATGTCCTGCTCTGTCTCAAGTATCAAAAACTATCTCGCACAACTTGTCGCACAAGAACTTATATGTGTCACAAAGGATCCAACGCGACGCATCCGCTCATGTATTTATTATTTACTCACACCAAGCGAATTTACACAAAAAAAAGTGCGCCCTCACAAACAGAAGGACAGTACAAAAACACTGCCTACTAGCCAAAATCTCACTAGCCAAAATTTACCTAGGGTACAGACAAAATTTGGCTACAATCTTAATCTTACTGAAGCTAAAAAATACACCCCATAGCCCCAGCTTCGACCGCAAGTCCCGTGGGCGCGAAAAATATTTCTCACTCAAAAAATACCCGCGCGCACGCGCACGGTGGGGGGGGGTCTGCTTCTGCGAACACACAAATACAAAAAACAAGAGCCACAGATTCAAGCTTCGACGCCTTCTATAGCCTCTACCCGAGAAAGGAAGGCAAGCGCGCCGCACAAAAAGCGTGGAGCAGACTGCAAAAACAAGGACGCCTGCCTCCACACGAAACCTTACAACAGGCCATAGCGCATGCAAGCGATTCACAGCAGTGGAAAAAAGAAGAGGGCAGGTATATCCCCATGCCCGCAAAATACCTGCTCGATGAACGCTGGCAAGATATCGCCGACACCGATATCATCGACCATAAGGCAAAAACAGCACAAGAAATCACGCGAGAAAATATCGTACAAGCCACACTTGAACGTGTAGAAAGCAACAAAAACGCCGACAAAGACCTCAAAGAAGCATTACGACCATCCTTTAACCGCCTTCTCTCACACTTTATGCCCAGTGACAGCGCAAGCAATCATGCGCCGACATTCGGTTACTTTATCCATCTTCACAAAAAAGGCCTCGCACCGCAAGAAAAACATGTTCCAAGGGATGCAAAAAAACGCTATCTTTTTGATTGGTTACGCGAATATGCCCGAAACATACCCTCTGTTACACAGCAATAACAAGAATATACGGAGCGCTATGCACTCACTCTATCATGACCTCGTCCACATGCCCCTTGCGACGCTCCTTGACAGCGCCGCAGCTCTACGCCAACGCACTTTTGACAACAAAGTCAGCCTGTGCGCCATCATCAACGCGCGCAGTGGACTGTGTAGCATGGATTGCCACTTCTGCGCACAAAGTAGGCATCACCACAGCAATGCACCCACATTTGCACTGCTCTCACAAAAGCAGATACTCCAACAACTCGATATCCTTGCGCCCTATCCAATAAAGCGCGTAGGCATTGTTACAAGCGGCGGCGCGCTCTCTGACACAGACCTCGACGCACTTATTGAACTTTTTACACAGATAGCACACAGCACAAGAGCAGAGCGCTGGCACGGGCGATTGTGTACCTCACTCGGACGTCTCGATACACAAGGCCTTGAAAAACTCAAAAAAGCAGGCATTGAAAGATATCACCATAATTTAGAAAGCAGTGAACACTTCTACCCACATATATGCACAACGCAAAGCTGGCAGCAGCGACAGGACACAGTTACCCGTGTACAAAATACACCCATGTCTGTCTGCTGTGGCGGCATCTTTGGCCTTGGCGAATCATGGGAGAATCGCATCAGCCTTGCTCTTTCCCTTAAAGCGATGCGCGTCACGCATGTGCCCATAAACTTTCTTCATCCACAAAAAGGCACACCACTTGAGAGGCAAAAACTCCTTACGGCGCACGATGCCTTGCGCATTATTGCCATATTCAGACACATCTTGCCACAGGCCACCTTACGCGTCTGCGGCGGCGCACACCTCGTCCTCCAAGAACAACGAGAGCGTATCTTCCACGCAGGAGCCAATGCCCTCATGGTCGGTGACTATCTCACAACACAAGGAAAGGCCATAGATGACGATATGCGGATGCTAGAAAAGCTTGGTCTACGTCCGGATTCTCCTCGCATGTCATGCTAAGGAAGCGCTGATTTAATGCCTTTTTGCCTTTAACTGCGTCAAGCTCATCTCGCGAAACACTTATATATGTCTAATCTAGCGCGTGCTTCTCGAAATTCGCTTTCCTTGTTAAGAACAAAAATTCGATTAAATCAACGTTTCCCTAAGTTTTCCCCTTCCTCCCCCACACTTCCCCCTTCAAAACGCGCTCACTGTTCAACGAATGAAGAAAAAGCATTATTCAATAAGAGTTGCAAATTTAACGCTTTACATAAAATTCATTTCGTATTGCCCATGCGACAGCGCCGATTGTCTAGCTAAACAGATGGTTTTTTT
>CAYJHT010000380.1:0-2673 GCA_964369615.1 uncultured Desulfovibrionaceae bacterium | reverse complement strand
CATAAAAAACGCTTTATTTAGAAACAGCCCCTAGGTAGTTGGCGCTTTTTAATGAGGAAATTGAAAGATGCTTTTTTCTGGATGCCTTAAAAAATTACCTTTCATTTAAATCTGTTTTTAGGTTTTACAAGATACTAAAAATCTTCTTTTAAAAACTACTGCGACTTCCATGTCCCGTCTTGAAAACTTTGGATGATTTTTGCTTCAGCCTCGTCAAGAGCCGCATCCTTATGAACGGGTGTTGCCTGATAAAGAACAATCTTTTCACCAGCCTCGCCATCCTCAATGACAAGCGTCACCCTCTGCAAACTTGTAGGCTCAACAATATGCAATGTACCCTGATAAATCATGTCAGCCGTCACCACCGTCACATGACCATACTTTGTAAGGATAGGGTCAGACATCGTCATATGTCTTATGTGGAGTTTTCTCTGCTTAAACAAGTTCACAAACGCAGGCTTGTTTAATAGATAACCATTGCCCGCAACATACACATAATTCTCAGCAAGTATGGAATTTAATCCGTCAATATTGCTCGTTAGCAAATATTCCACGTACTGCTGCGCTACCTCAGGTATGTCTTGCTCAGACGCCAGCACACGCGTGCTCATAAATAAAGACGTCATGAACACTACAAGGCAGAAAGAAAGGAAAATTTTTTTCATATATACCTCAAAAAAATTTGACATACGCGCCACACAAAGAAAACAGCGCGCCCTAAAAACAAATTACGTCGCCACGCTCTAAAGGTCAAGCATTCATACAAGGCGCGCACGCGTTGAGGCAATTTTTTCCTCTCGGCAGTATGCCGGATTATTCAAACTCAGAACGCTAATTTTTTTATAAGCAACAAGCAATATAAAAAAACTTTTATTTTCAAAGAAATAGCTTTTTTCTACAAATGATTATCCTCTTATAGCCTCACGGCTCACAAAGATAGCACAAGATAGGCGCATTTTTTGCATCATAGCACAGCATGAAGACACCCGTAAGGAAAGCAGACTCCACAAGAACACCACAGCCATAGGGCACAAGACCTTAAAAGCATGTGTTCTTACCCATGACAAAGACTCATACTCCCCCCATCTTCATAAAGGAAAACGAATACAAATTTTATTGGCTGATTATTAAGAACATGCCAGAAGCCTCCTTAAGAGGCGTATGTGTTGTGCGTAAACGACGATGTATAAGCATCTGTCTTAAATACAAGGGAAAGATATGGCTTTTTCTATAAATCATAACGCCATGGCGCTTAATGTTGCCAACACGCTTGTGCAGAACTATACAAGCTTTGCCTCGTCTATCCGAAAATTGACAACAGGCTTACGTGTAGATTGTGCCGCAGACGACGCTGCTGGACTCGCCATTCGAGAACTTATGCGGGCAGATGTTGCCGCACTCAATCAAGGCGTGCGCAATGTCAATGACGCAATCTCCCTCGTCCAAACCGCTGACGGCGCTCTTGAGGTCATCGACCAACAACTCATCCGCATGAAGGAACTCTCCGAACAAGCCGCAACAGGTACCTATAATTCTGTCCAGCGACTCATGATTGACTCAGAATATCAAAATGTCGCCGCAGAGATTACCCGTATCGCCAATGCTACAGATTTTAACGGTATAAAACTCCTTGACGGAAACACAGATAGCCAAGCGCCTATCACTCTTAATGGCGAAGCCATCGCTTTTCTTGAAGAAGAATTTGCAAAAACGCGCAGTGCAGGAGCAAGCGGAAAAACACTCTTTGCCTATGACCCTGTCACAGGTCAAGCAACGCATGTCACACCCGGCACCACCATATCAAACTTAGTCGGGGAAGCAGATGGAAGCATACTCCAAAAAAGCGCAGGTGCAGGAAATATGGGAGCTGGCGACTATGATCGACTCGAATACCAAAATTCCGCCGCCGCTGTTATGAATGTGCTCAATAACCTCCTTGCAGATGGCAAACAATACAGCTATCTCACAACAGCAGAAACTGCCGCCATCGCCAGTGGCAATACGTATGACACAGCTGTCACCACTACAGGCACAGCAACTATTGATATCAGCGCTATCAATAGAGCCCTCACAGAGGCCACCACAGCAAACGAAGATAAACAATTGCTCATCCACTTTGGCCCCATGAATGACAGCGCCGAAGATTATTATTATATCGATATCGGCTGCGTCACAGCACAAGCACTCGGCCTTGGCAGTGCCTCACTCTATAATGAGGGCAATAATATACAAACCCAAGAAGCCGCAGGCGAAGCCCTCGTCGCCGTCAATGACGCCATCGTCTCAAAGGACAAAATCCGCGCACACCTTGGCACCATGCAAAACAGACTTGAAGCCACCGCACAAAACCTCATTGTGCAATCGGAAAATCTTTCCGCCGCTGAATCGCGCATCTCAGACGTAGACGTGGCGCACGAAATGACAAACTATGTGCGAAAGCAAATACTCACCCAAGCCGGAGCCGCCATGCTCGCGCAAGCAAATGCCGCACCACAAATGGCTATGTCACTTATTGGCGAATAAGAATCTCTAGGAGTTTGTTTTTCTAAAAGTTTATTTTGTTTTTTCTGAAAGTTTATTTTTTTCTGAAAGACTTGTGGGGGGAAGGCTTTTTTTTCCCAAAAAAAGTTTCCCCCCACACGTCTGCTCTCTGTATCCGTAAGGCTCGTTCCT
>CAYJHT010000379.1:0-2679 GCA_964369615.1 uncultured Desulfovibrionaceae bacterium | reverse complement strand
CCTTAGGCGCGGACCGCGCCTGCGGGAGCCTCCGCGCCGCGCGGGGGGGGGGGAGGAAGGGGGAAACTTTTTGGCGCTAGCAAAAGTTTCCCCCTTCCTCCCCCACAAAAAAACAAATTAAAATAGCCTGGGGCGAGAAAGCTTAAGATCTATGCAACCTTTGACAATGCGGGGTATGTATGGCACATCTAAAAGCACCTTGTCGGTTTAAGGAGTTTTGTCATGCCTGAACAACATATACGACCCCAAATTGTCGCCGGTCATTTTTATGAGCCTGATGCGCACAAGTTGAAAGACTATGTCACAGCACATCTTAGCGCAGCGCATGATGATTTAGGGAAATCTACTACAGCACGATCCGTGGATGTGCTGCTTCTACCCCATGCAGGACACATGTTTTGTGCGCATATTATCGCTCAAACCCTTGTTCGAGTGACACTGCCAAAAACGCTCTTCCTCCTGTGCCCAAACCACACAGGCCAAGGACTGCCCTTCGCTGTGTGGGCAAAAGGCGCGTGGCAAACCCCTCTTGGAAATATCCCCGTGGCAGAGAACGCAGCACGCATGCTTTTAGAGACAAATGTCGGCTTTGCCGCAGATACTCTTGCTCATATGCGCGAACATTCCATTGAGGTACTCTTGCCATTTTTACAGCAATACGTGCCAGATGTGCAGATTGTTCCCATTGCAGTGGGGACAGGGGATATCGTTGCCTTGCGAGCGGCAGGCCAAGCATTGGGGCAATGCGTACAAGCATTGCGCAAAAATAATGAAGAGGTGTGCATTGTTGTAAGTTCCGACATGCATCACTTTGCAGACCATGTCACAACCCTCTCGCTTGATGACCTTGCCATCAAAGCCTTTACGACTCTCGATCCTGTGGCATTACACCATATTGTAACAAAAAAGGCTATCAGTATGTGCGGCGTTTATGCTGCGGTCGTGGCACTCTATGCCAAGCAGATTCTTGGGGGGAGTGAGGAGTGCGTCCTTGTCAATCATACGACTTCATTTGAAAAAAGCGGCGATGCGCGCAGAACTGTGGGCTATGCGGGATTGTTTGTTGCATAAGCAAGGCAGTAAATCAGCAATAAAATATTCATTTCGCTTACAAGACTGCTCAAAAGGATAACTGTCAAACAGTGCTTTGCAAAAAACACAGGAGTAACATATGCTCTTATGGTTCGCATTAGGTACAGCTCTCATAATATTAGAGCTTTTTACACCGACTTTTATTATTATGTTCTTTGGGCTTGGAGCATGGGGTGCCGCGCTGACTGCATATTTCTATCCGGGGATAACTCAAGAACTTATCGCATTCGTCATTGTAACCCTCGTATCGCTTTTTCTCTTACGCGCAAAGATGAAGAATGTTTTTCAAGGCTTTCAAGCAGGTGAATCAAAAAATCCTGTAACACAAAATTTTGAATACTTAGGCAAAACTGTCCGCGTAACAAAAACTATTAGCCCCCACCAAGAAGGGGAAGTCTTTGTGGGAGGCAGTTATTGGCGCGCCACAAGTTCAGCAACACTGCCAAAAGACGCCTTAGCCATCATTGAAAGCCAAGATAAAAATGATAAATTGTTGCTTGTGGTACAAGCGCAATCAGAGTAAACACATGTGGTAATAACAGCCTCTCTAAATCCCAGTTACAAGGAGATCCTATGTCTGATATCAGTACATCAACCATCGTCGTATTGCTTTTTGTTGCTTTTGTTGTCATAACACTCTATAAAACCGCACGCATCGTGCCAAACCAAGAGGCCTACGTTGTAGAACGACTCGGCAAATTTCGCACTGTACTCTATGCAGGCTTCCATATCCTGATTCCCTTCTTAGACGTCGTCGCATACAAACGCTCACTCAAAGAAATGGTGCTGGACGTGCCACAACAAACATGCATCACACGAGACAATGTGTCCGTATATATCGACGCAGTCATCTATTTACAAGTCGTAGATCCTGAAAAATCAGCCTATGGCATCGATAACTTTCTCCAAGGAGCAACGCAACTTGCGCAAACAGCCCTGCGCTCCTCCATCGGCAAATTAGAACTTGATCGCACCTTTGAAGAACGCGATACCATCAACCAAGAAGTCGTCTCCGCACTCAACGAAGCCACAGTGCCCTGGGGCGTGAAAGTTTTGCGCTACGAAATTCGTGATATCGCACCACCGGAAAGCGTCATGCAAGCCATGGAAAAACAAATGCGCGCAGAACGAGAAAAAAGAGCCGTCATCGCCGACTCCGAAGGACAACGCCAAGCACAAATAAACAAGGCAGAAGGAGAACGCGCAGCCCTTATTGCAGAATCGGAAGGGAAAATGCAAGCCCTAAAGAACCAAGCAGAAGGCGAAGCCGCTCTTATCGAAGTCGTGGCAAAAGCCACAGCAGAAGGAATACGCCTCGTTGCACACGAAATGAGTACGACCGGAGGACTTGAAGCAGCAAACTTACGCATCGCAGAATCATGGATTCAACAATATGGTCATATCGCAAAAGCAGGAACAACCATGATTGTTCCACAAAACATTGCAGATGTTGCGTCCGTTGTCGCAAGCCTGTCACAAGTGGTAAAAGCACCGGCTATAGACGCACTCATTCGTAAATAAGGTCTATGTAGTCTAGTTTGGTTTTTGAAAAGCTTGTGGGGGGAAACTTTTTTTGGGAAAAAAAAG
>CAYJHT010000378.1:0-2709 GCA_964369615.1 uncultured Desulfovibrionaceae bacterium | reverse complement strand
ACGCACCCTGCGACAGCGTCCTTGGATTTTGCGCCCTTAGCAACAGGCACGCATGGGCGCTCGCCTACAAAGCGGGATTTAAAATACTCGGACGCGTACCCGGCGCCTGCTACATGGCACGCAAGAAAAGATTCGAAGAAGCCGTACTCGTACAAGCCACACGGCGCTTTCATTGTTCGTAATTTTTTTGTTTTTATGGAAAATTTCGTGGGGGGAAACTTTTTTTTCCCAAAAAAAGTTTCCCCCCACGAAAATAAATAAAAAATAAAATACTATGTCAATTCACGGCCGACCCATACGGCTCTGCCGATGATGCGCACGTATTCTTGCGAGTGCTCGGCGAGGTTTATGCGGATGGGTGCGTAGTTGGCATTGATGCTTGAAAGGATAAGCTCTCCTGGCATGGCGTTGAGGACTTTGAGGTAGACCATTTCTTCGAAGCCTACGGCGTAGATGTGACCGGGCATGGGATTTATTTGTGATTGGTCGATGAGGACGACATCATTATTGAGTATTTGCGGTTGCATGCTGTCGCCTGTGACGCGTAAGAGTACCATGGAGGCGGGGGCACCTTTTCGATGCAGGAAGTCCCAGCGGAAGGCATAGTGCCTGAGGACGGAGTCGTTAATTTCAAAGCTGCCGCCTCCGGCAGAAAGTCGCGCGCGCACCATGGGCACGAGAAGCATGTCATCGTCGCGTGTACCACTAAAGGTGGCTTCTTTGCCTGTGAGAAGCCAGTCGATAGAACAATTGAGCACCTTGGCAAGTTCGATAGCGTGAGAGCTTCTGGGCAGTTGACCTTTTTCATATTTTTGTATCGTGGTCAAACTTACGCCTATGCGGCTTGCCAGCTGCTTTTGCGACATGCCTGCACCTTCCCGAAGCTTTTGCAAGCGTTCACTAAAGTTCTCGGGATTGTCTTGTTCATAAAGTTTCATAGTGTTTTCCTCGTACTGGAGTTATGTGCGCTGAGAGTACAAAAAAAAAAATATTAAAGCAAGTTTTCTTGTAAAATAAATATGTTTTGAGACGAACTATCAAGATAAGTATGTTTTATAAAATTTTTTTAGTGATTTTTGAAAACTTTTATTATATAAATGCGAAGAAAAGTTTTTTTTGCGTCACTGGCAGGGACAGACATCAGGCTATCTTTTCTTGATAGAGACTGACAACACTGAGCGGCCACAAGGCCTGTACGGAGGTTACATGCATTTTCTTAGCAGTGATTTGCGTCATATTGACTCGGTACTTGAGCAGGTTGCACAACAGCCGGAACTTGGCAAGCAGCTCTGCCCACTTATACAGCTCGCTCGTCAGAAGCTGCACGACGTGATAGAGCACGTGCAGTATCTGGAGCATTGGAAAGACTTTGGGAAAACTTCTCATGGTGGCGGCGGCAGTGCTCCGCCCCACATGTTGCATTCTCGCTGCGGCGATGCTTTGTATTCGCCTTTTTCTACGGACGACTTCATAGAGTATGATATGGGAGGGGGGGGGCACGATGGATTTATTCAGTGAGTTTTCGAGTTCAGCAACACAGCTCAAAGAAAATGGCGAAGATTATGGAAGATGCTTTCCATGCGCTCAAGATGCCATAGGCAGTGCGAGTCATATTGCTCTTGCGCGCAATGGGGCATCACAGGGCATGACGAGGTCGCCTCTTATCCTCACAGATAAGGGATGCAAAAGACGTCAAAGGACATTGAAAGAGAGGCTCAGTGACAGTCAGGTGCAAAATGTTCACATCCACTTGCCGGAGTCTGCGCAGATCCTGCAAGAGATTCTTAGGAGTAACGAGAAGCTCTTGCAGCTCATTGGGCATTTTGGCGGTTGCACAGTGCGCGTGCCTGCGCAATGGCCGCCGCACGGGCAAAAACCGGATTACAAGGGGCATCCTTTGCGCAGCGTTCTTTCAGGCTCACAAATGAAGAGGGTGGTTTCCCACTTTGGGGGGACAGATCTTTATGTGCCAAGGTGCACCAAGCACATTCTTCGTCTCAGGGATCAGGCGCTTACCGACAGTTTTTGCAAGGAAACCCGTAAGGGGAAGAGCACGGGGCACGTTGTCCAGAAACTTGCGAGGCGCTATCAAATTTCCGATAGGCGCGTGTGGGGCATATTAAAAAACAGCGTAGAAAGGGTATAATGCCTTTACTGGGTACAAAAGGTCTTATAAGAAGCAATTGGGGGGAAACTTTTTGATAAGTTTCCCCCCAATTGTTTTTTATTTGTGAGCGCCAAAGCTATTCTGGCAGGCAAATTCCGAGTTTTTTCATGATATTTTGCAATTTTTTGTCAGCATGAATACGTCTATAGAAGTCTTCTTTTACGGCCGCGCTTTTGTCTGCATCTTCGATAAGGGCGTCATAATGGCCTTCAATACCTTTAATATTGTGTGTCACGAGTGTATTTCTGTAGTGTGTGCCCACGGCGGTGAGGTAGGCGTCCCATGCGCTATTATGTTCAAAGAGTATGCCTTGTACGGTTATGGAGGCTTTGCCATCGTGTTCACCGGCGTACATGGGGTACAGTTCGGCAAGCCATGCCGGCACCTGCCACATTTGCGCATTACGTCGTCGTGGAGGTATTCGGGTGGATTTTTTTTCCGGGGGTGCTTGTGGCGGAGTATGTCCGGTGGTAAAGGGAGAGACATGCGAGTGAGAGTTTGTCGAGACGAATGCGGGCACGACAGACTGTGGGATTTGCATT
>CAYJHT010000377.1:0-2717 GCA_964369615.1 uncultured Desulfovibrionaceae bacterium | reverse complement strand
GCTTTTTTTTCCTAAAAAAAGTTTCCCCCCAAGAAAAAAACTTAAAAAATAAAATAAAAAAAATAAAATAAAATTAGAATGCCGTGCTTCATGAAGACAATGTGCGTGATTTTTTTCACTCTTCCTATAAAGTTTTTAGCCAAAAACACGAAAAGGCTTGCATGGTGCACGTAAAGTGGCATTTACTCTACATATGCGTGCGCCAGTAAATGCATACACAAGCCTATACAATACCGATGGCGCACCCCACCGAGTTATTACTGCATCAAGTCAAAAACTGAGCCATCTCGACATTCAATCGAGGAGAAAAAGCATGTTTTGGAACAATTTGTCCTTAGGGAAGAAACTCTACACACTTACCTTTATTACTTTATTCAGTTTCAGCATCATACTCATCTACATTATTTTTAGCCTCTATTCCCTGCTGGACCAAGCAAAAGAAGTAAATAGCACTCGCCCCGCCACAATTTTAACCGACGCCATAAGCGCCCATACCCTTTGGGTGAACGAAGTTGAAGGGCATCTTTTAAAACATCCAAACCAAGCTCTCACCGTTACAACAAACCCCCGCGCCTGTGAATTTGGAAAGTGGTTTCATGGTGGCGGACGCACAGCACTTGAAAAGGAAATCCCTGAACTTTTCCCTACTTTTCGCGAACTGGAACTCGCACATAACCGCGTTCACGACAGCGCTAATGAAATACAAGCTGCCCTGTCAAGAAAAGATACTCAAGGCGCTATAGATATTTTTGCTCTCAAAACATCCCCCCTCATTCAAAACGTACACGACCTTCTCACAAAAGCACGCGTCTTTGCTGAAAATCATTCAGAAAATAAATTCGAACGTCTTGAATCCACCATATCACTCACTATTAAAGTCATTATCGCAACATTTGTATTATTTTTAATTACAGCCCCCATCATTACTACACTCTTTATTGCCAACATATTAAAACCCATCCGTATCCTCATGGCAGGCGCTGCACGCATCGCCCAAGGTGAATTTGAACCTGTCTCCCTTAACCAAGAAGATGAACTAGGACAACTTGCCCAATCCTTCAATCTCATGGTCAAAGATCTTAAAGCAAACCTCGGCCTTGCCCAATCTCTCATGAATGGCATAACCACTGCCTGCGTCATTTGTGATACAGAAGGCAAAGTTATCTTTGTGAATCAAAAGATGCTCGATTATTGGCTTGAAACACGCTCTCCCGCAGCCTGCCTCGGTGAAACAATGGGAAGCATCCTCTATGGCACCCCCCACAGAAAAACCCGCCTTGACAGCGTCATCGCAGAACGCAACGAAATTCACGACTTGCAAGTCCACTCCATACTGCGCGATGGACAAGAACGCTACTGGAACGTCAATGCCTCACCCCTTCTCGATACTCACGGCGAACTCATAGGCGCTGTTGGCCTGTATAATGATTTGTCAAAAATGTATGCGCAACAAGTAGAAATAGAAAAACTCAATGATAACATATATCTTTCCGCTAATGAAGCCAACCACATCTCCACACAACAAATGCAAGCACTCGAAGAACTCTTCGTCCAACTAGAAAACACCGCCGACATGGCAAATATGCAAAGCCAATCCTCACAACAAGCCAAGAAAAATTTAGAGCAAATGGCTGAAAGCATGAGAGATATGGCAACAAAAGCCGTCGCAACGCAAGACGTGTCAAGTGTCGTTCGCAAAGAAGCGGACGAAGGCATGGAAATCATTACAAAAACTATCGAATGTATATCTCAAGTCACGACACACACAGCCCTTGTCGCAACTGATATGAAGTCCTTAAGTAATTCCGCAGAAGATATCGGCAGAATCCTTAACCTTATCAAAGATATCGCCGACCAAACAAACTTACTCGCCCTCAATGCCGCCATAGAAGCCGCAAGAGCCGGTGAAGCTGGACGCGGTTTTGCCGTCGTCGCAGACGAAGTCCGCAAGCTTGCGGAAAAAACTATGCAAGCCACGAACGAAGTCACAACCGCCGTCCACAATATTCAAAACGGCGTCCACAACAGCGTGCAAAGCACAGAAACATCCGTAGAATTGACACAACAAACAACTGAACTTGCACAAAAATCAGGCACAAGCCTAGAACGTATTCGTGATATGGCCAGAAATGCCGTAGAAAACACCGTCAGCATCAGCGCCGCCACGGAAGACCAAAGAAAAGAATCTGAAGCCGCACTCGACATGCTCACAGAAATCAGCACTCAAGCGCAACAAACACAAAAAAATATGCACACATCCACCGATCACGCCTCAAGCCTACGCACGCTCTCAGGTACTTTACAAACACTCATTAACAAAATGTGCTCCGAAAGACGCGCCTGCACTCGCTACGAATTTATCGGTACACCCGCATCATTACGCTGGGTCTCTGAAGATTACGGCGATGGCACAGGCGAACTCATCAACATCAGCAGCGACGGCCTCTGCTTCAAGAGCACCTCACTACCACGCAGTATACCCACCGGCACCACACTTGAAATCACCCCCCTAAACCAACCACTCAACACAGCATTCACCACAATCCGTGTCAATCTTCGCTGGTTACGCAACTCCATCGCAGGCGTCAACTTCGAACACACCGTCGTTATCCCCAGCCCCACGCTTGAACCACACATCAAAGCACTACCAACAACGCTGCTCATAAATTAGTAGAAATATTTTTAAAAGGCACTTGGGGGAAAACTTTTTTTAGGAA
>CAYJHT010000376.1:0-2738 GCA_964369615.1 uncultured Desulfovibrionaceae bacterium | reverse complement strand
CCCCAAACCCCCCTTCAAAAAAACCACCTGTTTAGCTAGACAATCGGCGCTTTCGAATGGGCAATTCAAAAAGCATTTAGGGAAACTTTTTTTGGGAAAAAAAGTTCCCCTACGAGCCTTTCAAAAAACAAAAAAAGGAGAATTTGTATGATAGAAATAGGCAAGATTGCACCCGATTTTACTGTTCGAGCATATCAAAATGGGGAGTTTAAAGATATTTCATTGAAAGATTTTCGAGATAAGTGGGTATTTTTGTTCTTCTACCCCGGCGACTTCACCTTCGTCTGAGTCACTGAAGTTGCTGCAGTTGCAGCAAAAATAGACAAGTTCAATGAACTCGGTGTCCAAGTATTGGGCGTGAGTATGGACAGCGTCTTTGTCCACAAAATGTGGGATGAGCAAGAAATTTCCAAGCTTATCGGCGAAAAAATCCCCTTCCCCCTCCTTTCCGACTCCTGCGCACAGCTTGGTAAGCTCTACGGCGTCTTCTCTGAGAGCGCCTCTAAAAACTTGCGCGGCAGCTTTATCATTGACCCAAGCGGCGTCGTTCAAAGTATGGAAATTGTCGCTTCCCCCGTCGGCCGTGACTTTGACGAAGCCATACGTCAACTCGAAGCACATCAACTCGTCAAGGCCTCTCAGGGCTGCCAAGTAGCCCCCACCGCATGGAAGCCAGGCGCCCCCGTGCTTGAGCCGTCGCCGGAAATCGTCGGTAAAGTAGGAGAATTATGGACACCCTCCTTCTATTTCCGCTCTAAAAAATAAAGTATGATCATGACTTGCTAAAGCTAAAAGCTTTTTTAAAAAACACGCGGCGGAGGGACGTTTGGCAGAAGCTAAACTTCCTCCCCCATAAAAAAGCAGAACTTCGGCGTCATAAAGCACACTGCCGACAGAGAGATTACCTTGGCTTTCTCACAAGGCAATCAGAACAAATACCATAAAGACACAGCACATGGCGCGTCGGCACAAAACCGTGCTTCTCTGCAATGTTCTCCTGCAATCGTTCTATTTTTTTATTCATAATTTCTACGGTCTTGCCGCATTTTTCGCAGACAAGGTGGTCGTGGTGCGCCTTTTTCTGCGATTCGTAACGTGTTACACCGTCACCCAAGTGAACCTCGTGCGCAAGCTCCGCTTCACACAAAAGCTTCATAGCACGATATACTGTCGCCTGCCCCACAGAAGGGTCCACAGAACACACAGCATGGTAGACCTCTTCCGTAGAAAGATGACCCTTGGATGACATGAATACCTCCGCAATCAATGTACGCTGCGCTGTATTCTTCATGCCCTTTGCACTCACATACTCTTGAAAATCTTGTATATATTCTTTCATAATGCAAGTTTACTACAAATAGGACACTCACGTCAACAGCTTGCGACCAAAATAAAGCAGAAAGGGCATAAATACAGATGTCACCCATGTATTCCACTTGTGTACAGGGACGTAATAATTTAGTTTTTTTGCTGGAGAAAAAGAAGCGGTAGGGAGAGACTTTTTTCTAAAAAAAGTCTCTCCCCACATATTTTTTTAAGCTCCTCCTTTTACGCACATCATGCGCGCTTTTTCAGGAGAAGAAAAATCAGCGTTATGCTTTCTTTGGGATAAAGGAAGCAACTATACCGATAAAGAGAAGCCCGCCAACAACGGCGAGGCTTGCCATAGGTGGCATGTGTATGACGCCGGTAACGGCGAGCATCATCTTTACGCCGATAAAGAAAAGTATGGCGATGACGCTTTTTTCAAGGTGGCGCAAGTATCGCTTTGCGGCGGCGAGAAGAAAGTACATCGAGCGCAGCCCAAGAATAGCGAAGATATTACTTGTGTAAACAAGGAAAGGGTCTTGTGTGATGGCGATAATCGCAGGGACGGAGTCGAAAGCAAACATGACGTCGGACATTTCGACAACGATGAGACAGAGGAAAAGCGGCGTTGCTTTAAGTATACCTTTTTCACCTTTTGGGAGGATGTTGCCGTCATTGTCTGTGCGAACGAAGAAGCGTTGTTCCTCAAGGCGTGGGTGTACAGGCATAAAGCGTTCCGTCATCTTCACAGACCAGTGATTGCTGTAATTTTCAACGGCCTTATTTTCGGCGCCCATTTGCTGCCACATCTTAAATGCTGTCCAAAGGATGAATATACCAAAAACAGCGAGTGCATAAACGCCAAAGGCTTCTACAAGCTGTGTGCCCGCGGCAATAAAGATGAAGCGCATAATAAGTGCGCCAAGGATGCCATAAAAAAGCACACGGTGCTGTAGTTCGTCCTTGATACCGAAGGAAGTAAAAATTGCCATGATGACAAAAAGGTTGTCAACAGAGAGGGACTCTTCAAGAAGGTAGCCTGCAAGGAAGAGTTGTGCTTGAGCAGCACCAAAGTTCCACCAGATGTATCCCATGAACAAGAGCGCGAGAGAAACCCATATGGAAGACCACATGGCGGCATTTTTAACGCTGACAGCTTTGTTGTCTTTGTGATTAAAAAGATCGAGCCAAAGAAAAAAGAAGATGCATGCGAAAAAGATGAGGACTTCCCATATGGAATGTTCACCGATCATAAGAGTTCTCCAAAATTTTGTTTTATTGCTATGATGAGCATGTTTTTCCTTGTGTGCCTTGTAGGCTGTGTAAATTTTCTTCTTCATGGGGCGTAAGCTGTATGCGCTGAAAAGTCAAGCGGGGATAAGTACACGACATGCAAATTTGTTTTTTTGAAAGGGGTTTGGGGAAAGCTT
>CAYJHT010000375.1:0-2770 GCA_964369615.1 uncultured Desulfovibrionaceae bacterium | reverse complement strand
CCTAAAAAAAAGTTTCCCCCCAAGTGTTTTTCAAAAAAATCTTTTAGAAAAAACACACTACGAGAGTGCTCTTAAATATTTCACAGCGTTTACAAAGAGCAGTGTGCCGGGAGGAGCTGTTTGCGGCGTGAGATCTCCGCGTGTCCATGTCGGATGGTTTGTGACATGGTGGAAGGCTTCAGGATGTGGCATAAGTCCAAGCACCCGACCTGTAGGATTAGTAAGGCCTGCAATGCCGAGTGGTGAGCCGTTGGGGTTTGCGGGGTAGTCTTGTGTGACTTTTTTTGTGTCGGGATGGATGTATTGCAGTGTAATGAGGTTGTCATCGTGCAATTTTTGCAGGCAATCATCATCCATGGCAATAATTTTGCCTTCACCGTGACGCACAGGGCATGTAAAATATTCCATTCCTTTTGTAAAAACACATGGGCTTTGTGGATTGATACGCATAGAAACCCATCTATCTTCATAACGTGCGGAGTCATTGTGTCCAAGGCTGACTTGTCGTACAAATTCTTGCCCTGTAAAACCAGGTAAGACACCAAGCTTTACGAGTAGCTGAAAACCATTGCAAATACCAAGGACGAGTTTGCCCTCATTCAGAAATGCTTTGAGGTGGTCAAAAAGTGCGGCGCCTTCAGCATCTTTGAGATAGCGCCAACGCATGCTGGCAGCGTGTGCTGCGCCAAGATCGTCACCATCTAAAAAACCACCGGGAAAAATGAGGAAGTCGTAATCTGCAAGGCGCACCTTTGCAGTGACGATATCTGAAAAGTGTACTATATGGGCGCAATCTGCCCCCGCAAGGCGCGCTGTATGCGCCGTTTCCTTATGCGAATTTGTGCCATAACCTGTGATGACAAGAACGTTCACCCTGCCCATAGTCGGCCTCCTGTGTAGAATGTGCCCAAAAGACATCGGAGTATATAGTGGGTATTGTAGAAGGTCAAGGCGTAGAAACAGGCCTTTTTATAGGCAGACAATCCAAGCGTATCTTGAATACCGTGACGGATTTACGTAAAATTTTAACGGTTTTTTTAAAAAAAGAATAGATAAGTTATAAAAACAATATTTTACAGTATTTTTTTTTATTTGCTTCTGTGTAGGTAAAAGGGTATAGAAAAGCGCAATGTCAGTGGACGAATTTACCCAACATCCAGTGTATACGCGGGGCAAGGTTTATGAAGACAAAATTTATTTTTGTGACGGGGGGCGTTTTGTCCTCTCTTGGTAAGGGTTTAGCAGCAGCTTCCCTAGGCGCGCTTTTACAAACGCGTAATTTGTCTGTCACCATCCAAAAATTAGATCCTTATATTAATGTCGATCCGGGCACCATGAATCCATTTCAACATGGCGAAGTGTTCGTGACTGATGACGGTGCAGAAACCGACCTTGACCTTGGACATTATGAGCGTTACCTCGGTGTCCCTATGTCACGCCACAATAATACAACATCCGGTGCCATTTATAACCGGGTGATTGCTAAGGAACGTCGCGGTGCCTATCTTGGAGCGACCGTGCAGGTTATTCCACATATTACTGATGAAATTAAACATTCTGTACGCGCCTTGGCAGAAGGCCCCGACGCACCTGATGTGGCTATTATTGAAATTGGTGGCACCGTAGGCGATATTGAAGGCTTGCCCTTCTTTGAAGCCATTCGCCAACTGCGCTCCGATCTTGGACGTGATAATTGTCTTAATATTCATTTGACCTTAGTGCCATACTTGCATGCGGCAGGAGAACACAAAACAAAGCCTACACAGCACAGTGTCAAAGAGCTTTTATCTATTGGTATTCAACCTGATATTATTTTGTGTCGATGTGAAAAGCCTATCGATCAGGACTTGAAGAAAAAAATTGCTCTCTTCTGTAATGTGGACAGAGACGCTGTTTTCTCATCTGTTGATGTACAAAATATTTACGAAGTGCCTCTCAAGTTTTATGAGGAGGGCTTTGATCAAAAAGTCGCTATTATGCTGCGTTTACCCGCACGCAATGCCGACTTATCCGCGTGGAAAAAGCTTGTCAGCGATTGCCAAAGTCCCAAGGGACGCGTGACCATCGCCATTGTAGGGAAATACGTTGAACTAAAAGAAGCGTACAAGAGTCTTCATGAAGCGCTTATTCACGCAGGCATTGCCAACAATGTGTCTGTAGAATTACGATACGTCAACTCTGAAGAGCTAACTGCGCACACTGTGACGACAGCGCTTGCAGGCTGTCAAGGTATCCTTGTTCCGGGCGGTTTTGGCTATCGAGGCGTAGAGGGAAAGATTTTAACAATTAAGCATGCGCGTGAACAACTCATTCCTTTCTTTGGCATTTGCCTTGGCATGCAGTGTGCGGTGATTGAATTTGCGCGACATGTTGCAGGCTTGCCGGATGCCAATTCCGAGGAATTTTCCGCAGCGTGTAAGGATAAAGTTATTTATTGGATGAGTGAATGGATAAATCCCACCACGGGCAATGTAGAGCGCCGCCATGTGGACACGGATTTGGGGGGTACCATGCGTCTTGGTGCTTATGATTGTGCAGTCATTACAGATACACATGCTCATCGTGCTTATGGCAGTGAACTTGTGCAAGAACGTCACCGCCACCGATATGAATTTAACAATAACTATCTTGATGTGTTGCGTGAAAAAGGTATGGTATTTAGTGGCACGTCACCGGATGGTGAACTTGTAGAAATCATTGAACTGCCAAATCATCCGTGGTTTCTTGGCTGTCAATTCCATCCGGAATTTAAGTCCACCCCCATGAAGGC
>CAYJHT010000374.1:0-2771 GCA_964369615.1 uncultured Desulfovibrionaceae bacterium | reverse complement strand
CAACACTTGCGGGATAGGGCAAATCAATGCGACCCTCCCTCACCACACAGCCCTCTACAGGACTGCCGTCCGCAAGCACAGACACAGCACATCCCTCAAGCCATGTGATGCCATAGACAGTCGTCGCGGGCGTGCCCATATAAGTACCGCCGCAATCCACAAAGAAGGCTTGGTCAATGCCGCCCATCGCAAGGCCGTCACCTTCAAGCCAACGAGGCGAAAGCTTTTCAAGAAAATATTCGTGCGCACTCTGAATTTCTCTCTCTACGACAATGTACACGGCGTCGCTGTCACCGTCGGATATACTGACAACTGAGCGCACCTTGCCTTGTGTTTCGTGCCGACTCCAGCCCCATATATCGTGTTCTTTCATGTAGGTGAGCGCCAAGAGAACGCCGTCGTCGCGCACAATCCAGATAGTAGAAAAGGGCGTTTGCTGATACGTCCACTGCCTAAGCGTGTGCCCGTCAAATAAGTGCGGAGACATAATAGATAAGTCATTTCCGGCATAACCGTCTTTTTCGAGGCTGTAGAACAAATCTCGAACACGCGCCCCGTGACGCTGCACGTGCATAATTGAATTTCCAATAATGATAGGAAAAAGATTTGCGCTTCCCCAGTAGCTTTGCGCAGTGATACTTACATTACTGGATGTAATCGCCTGACCGTCACCGCTGGCCTTGTACTCACTGCCGCTTGTGCCTATGAGCAAGTCTCCAAAGCTTGCAAGCCATGTGACAGCGTCAATGTTGCCAGACGCGATGAGGTATTCCACAGGATCATCATCTTGAAGAGGCCTTGACTTGCGGAAATTTTCGAAATCTCCAATGCGTGACATATAAAATGCCTGCGGACTCTTTGGCGTTGCCGCAAGCACCATGCGTTGCTGATGGAATGAAACTACGCCGGGATTGTTGCCGTCTGCAAATGGATCCCAATCTTCCTTTGGTGTGTCTGAAATATCCGCTTCGTAATTGTTATCAATAAAGCTTGTTCCAGTACTTATGCCAATAAATCCGAAATACCCGGCTTCTTCTCGGTAAACATTATATTCAGTGGCACCACTCACGGATCCCCACGTTATTGTCACCTTGTCGCCCACATACCAGTCGGAAGGGTGTTTCCCCTTGTCCTCTTCTCCGGCAGGGGACGGCAAGGACTGCTGTCCATTTTCATCAACAGCTACAATTTTGTAGCGTAGAGTGTATTCCAGTGTCGGTGGGTCAACCTCTTCTTGTCCTGTCACATTGCCGGCATCATCAGTGATGTCCTCGTAATCGGGCTCATATGTAAACTCTACGAGGGGTGTGCTTGGCGCAGGCAATGATGTATTTAATTCGACTTGTTCAATGCTCCACGAATAGAGAGGCGCAGACCCTGCCCGAACCAGCTTGTGCAATGGGTAGTTTCGATGCGCAAAATACACAAGGTCGCCAACTTGCGCAAATGATACAAGGGGCAAATCTTCAATGCTCCACGGTGCCGTGATAGACTCCGTGAACATACCGCCGCTGTTTGCAACGCGCAAAACCTTGTCTGTGAGAACAAGCACAAAGTTCTGCCCCTGCTCAGCATTAAAGGAAAAAGGAACCAGTATGGCGTCGCTGCCAATATCGTCAATGTAGAACGTACCCGGCCTACGTTCCACATTTCCATGCACTGTAGGCAAAAAGTTTTCCATGCAATGCAAGGAATTTTTATACCTCGCAAGGTCATATCGTGCGGAGAGCGTAGGCGATACCTCGCCGCCCGTGAAATTATTGACAGCAACGCGCATACACTACCTCGCAATGCCTTTGTTTTTCTCCCATGAACGCATCCCCGCGATACCAAGCATGCCAAGCGTGAGTTCCATGAGTCCACCATCAACATCTGGAAGCGTTGCAAGTTCTGGAAAACTACCATAAAGGAACGGGAAAATATATGGCTTTACAATGTATGTGAACGCGAACCCACACCCACACACCCATCCTATGAAGGGTCGCCACCCAGCAACAAAAATGCTCGAATGCGCCGCCTCTTGCTTGTTGATTTCAATTTGCCCTTGTAGCTGTGAGGCCTGTGCTTGAACTTGCACAAGCAATAATTCCGCTTCACTCGCCTTTCCGTCCTTGATAAGCCCCAAAGCTTGCCCAACGGTGGACACAATGCCTGTGATAACTCCTGCAACCATGCTACCCCTCCCACGTCGTGAACTCTTCACGCAGGTCGTCAAGATGCACGAACCCCTTTGTGGGATACGTCCCGATGCCGTTAAAGCCCACTGCCACGGCGGTCTTACTGAATATCTCTTGATATTCTGCCGGCATGACCACGTCGAAGGCCACCATAAGATGCTTACTTCTGGAAGCACCGCCCACGCGCTTATTGTGGGCTTTGCAACGGTGCCCTGACGTGATCACAAGAGGCTTTCCCCACGCGTCGCGAAGCGCCTGCAATCTGACCATTGCTTTAAGAAAATACTCCGGCATGATTTCGCCGTGCTCTTCCGCGTCCCACAGTTCGTGATTGCAGTCGTCGCAGTTACAATCTATTTCGGATTTTCCGAACTTAGGAAAAAGATGCTGATGCTTTGCGTATTCACTGGCCTGAGACATATTACACCGCCTTTATGAAATAGAGGATAAGCCCGGTAAACAAGGGTACCACAATGGAGGCCGTCCACACCGCATGCTTTGCTGCTATAGAAGCGTTGAGGGTATTCGCTCTGACATCTTCAGCTAAATCGGAAAGAGATTCCTTGATTTCACCTTGTGCTTCCTTGATGCCTC
>CAYJHT010000373.1:0-2777 GCA_964369615.1 uncultured Desulfovibrionaceae bacterium | reverse complement strand
GTTTCTACGATATCGGCGTTATTGTCGTCGCTTTCAAGAGCCTTTGGGGCGTCCTCGTAGGTGGGTGGGAGCTGGCGGCTATTCTTGTCAACGATGATTTGGCCTGTTGTTTCAAATATTTGTCTGCGGAAAGCAAATTCTTCTTCCATGCGACGGGTGCGATAGGTAAACCAGACGCGACCGATACGCGATACACACCACGCTGCTACAAGTCCGCCTACAATCCACGGAATATACTTTTCCATGCGTCCTGCAAGGTGCATAAGGACATCAATGGCGCCGTCTACATAGAATAAGGCTACACCGAGGAAGAGCAGACCTAATAAAAGCACCATGGTGGGTGCACCGTTGATGAAAACATAGACCTTGCGCAGACGCTGCGGTAAGGCTGCTTGCCACGCTTCTTCCTCTTCCGTTTTTTTGCCTTTGATGGTGCGGAAGAGGCCAACGCCAGCCATGTGGACTATGAGAATGAGCGCCGCAGGCGCAACGATGGCTGCAATGATATAGGCCAGCCACGGAAATTGAAATTGTGGGGGGAGTCCGTCGATGCCGGGTTTTGCGTGAATCACACCGTAGAAAAAGGCCACTCCACCAACCACAAGCTCTAGGAAGAAGATACCTATGACAAGGTAGAAGACAAGATCTTTATGTTGTTTGTCGCGCCAAAAATGAGAAGCGTTTTCTAAGCGCGAGTGTTTTTCTGTGCGGTCTTGGGATTGTTCGTCATTTTTTTCGGTCATATAATGCTCGCTGGTTGGTATGTCAAAAAATTCACGAGTAGAATATCAATATAAACACACTCTCTCATTGTGCAAGAGGCGGGTGCAATATTTATGAGGCGCGGGCGTATGAGTTTAAGGTTCCTGCGTGTGAGAGGCGTCTTGCTCTTTCGTGTTTTGCACAAGCATAAGGACAGTGCAGCCTTCCCACGGCGAACCGTGAACCACAAAAACAGGCATTGTTGCATCAAGTGGGCTGTTCTGAGAGGCAAGAAGTTTTTGCACGGTGGACACATCCATCTCCTCGCCACGGCCTGATACACCCTCTATAGGGAGTTTTTCATCCAAGAGCGCAATCCATTGGTATATTTGCGTGTGACTCATTCGGAGAATACGCGCTAAAAGGCGATACGAACCTTGCGCCATACTGTAAAAAAGAATGCAAAATGCCCTCTTTGCTTGTACTTCCAAGCGTGTGCGCGCATCGCCTGCGCGAAAATTACAGCCGCATTCCTTGCATTTGTAACGCTGCCTTGCGTCTATCACGCCATTTTTTACCACCTGCGTGCCACCGCACTCCTTGCATACAACCATAAACTCTCCCTTTTACTCACGCTGCGCGCGCATGCCCTGCCTAGCATATATTGACACCTCTGTAAACAAACTCGTATGAAAAAGAAAAAAGAGTATTCTGAAAGTTATGCCTTGACGTGGCAAAAAAATTCCGTATGTTCTGTGCAACGAAAAAAAAATGGCATGATTTATATTCGTGCAAATGACAGGGAAAATTTGGGGGGACGTAATGGCAAAAGACCTTATTATAGTAGAATCACCAGCAAAAGTGAAAACAATCAAAAAATTTCTCAACGCTAAATATCAAATTTTGGCAAGCGTTGGACATATACGCGATCTGCCCACAAATACACTCGGTGTCGATGAAAACAATGACTTCACGCCGCAATATGAAGTTATAGAAAACAAGCAAAAAGTCGTCGATGATTTGCGCAAAGCTGCCGCAAAAGCCAATATCGTCTATCTCGCGCCCGACCCCGACCGCGAAGGTGAGGCCATTGCATGGCATGTAGCAGCACTCCTTAATAAGGATAAATCACAAATAAAACGCATTCAATTCAACGAAATCACCGCAAAAGCTGTGCGTGAGGCTCTTGAACACCCGCGTGAGCTGAATAATCACCTCTTTGATGCCCAACAAGCACGCCGTATACTTGACAGACTTGTAGGCTATAAAATTTCACCTCTGCTCTGGAAACATGTAAAACGCGGCATCTCCGCAGGTCGCGTGCAATCTGTCGCATTGCGACTTATCGTAGAACGCGAAGAAGAACGACGCGCCTTTATACCTGAAGAATATTGGCCATTCAAAGCATTTCTCAATGCAGAAATGCCGCCGACACTCAAAACAGATCTCTATAAGATCGACGGAAAAAAAGCGCACATAGGTTCCGCGGAAGAAGCAGAAGCACTTGAAAAGAAATTGCATGCAAATCCCTATATCGTAGCAAACATAGAAGAAAAAGAACGAAGCAAGGCGCCATTGCCGCCATTTATCACATCCACCTTGCAACAAAGCGCAAACCAGCGCCACGGATATTCCGCAAAACGAACCATGAGCATCGCTCAAAGGCTCTATGAAGGTGTTGACCTTGGTGATATGGGCGTCACTGCGCTTATTACCTATATGCGTACTGACTCAACACGCATCGCCGACGAAGCAAAAGAAGCCGCCGCCGCCTTTATTTTGCAACATCACGGGAAAGAATTTCTGCCAAAAAGCGGCGCAGCAAAAAAAAGCGCCAAGAAAAAAGGGAATGTCCAAGACGCACACGAAGCCATTCGTCCTATTGATGTCAATATCACACCCGACATGGTCAAAGCCGCCCTGCCTCAGGAGCAGCACACCCTTTATCGCCTCATCTGGTCGCGTTTTGTCGCTTCACAAATGGCTGCCGCACGTTATCACGATACCACCGTCACTGTCCGCAGCGGCCCTGAAAATATCCCTACAGAAAAGGCTATCCTCTGGCGCACAAAGGG
>CAYJHT010000372.1:0-2789 GCA_964369615.1 uncultured Desulfovibrionaceae bacterium | reverse complement strand
GTTATATCAAGGAAGATGAATTTGTTTTTTGGGCGTGTATATAGACATACATAACCGAAAAACAAATGACATCTGACGCAGATATAAGCGAAAAGGCGCATTTGACGACAGCGTCTAGTGTCCACCTGCATATGATGTGCGTACAAGTGGGAAGCCGTGTTCAGTCCATTGTATGACGCCGCCTTTCATATGGATCACGTTTTTGAAGTCCATGTTTTTCATGAACTGGAAAGTTTTTTCGGAACGGTTTGCCGAGCGGCAGTATATGAGGTAGGGCTGGTCTCGTGGTAATTGTGCTAAAATTATTTGGAATGTAGGAGAGGCAAAGTTCATCTGTACGGCTCCGGCGATATGGCCGGCGTGAAATTCTTTAGGCGTACGGATATCTAGGATAACGAGATCAGGGTGCGGTGTTTGCAGGAATGCAAAGGCATCTTGCACGGTGACTTCTCGATTTTCTGCTTGGACAGCAGCAACGATAAGCAGGGTAAAGAAGATGCAAAACGATGCAAGCAGAGCAATGGGAACCAAGCGTATAGGTAACATAACAACTGATCTTCTCACAAAAAACCCCCATCAAAAAATATCAAAAATACATCTACGGGCTATATTGCCTCAAACTCAACTCAAACGAACATACCTTTAGTTCTTTCCTTAAGGAAACGCTGATTTAATCGAATTTTTGTTCTTTAACAAGGAAAGCGAATTTCGAGAAGCACGCGGTATATTAGACATATATAAGTGTTTCGCGAGATGAGCTTGACGCAGTTAAAGGGCAAAAAGGCATTAAATCAGTGTTTCCTTAAAAATATCTATCATTTTTTTATGCACAGGGTCGATTGTCAAGCTATTGAGATGTTTTTTTGAAGGGGATTTGGGAGGGAAATCTTTTTTCCTAAAAAAAATTTCCCCAAAGTATTTTTTGAAAATCCTTCAAAAAAATCTTTTAAACGACATACGCCACCAGCTTCTAAAAGGCCACTTACGACGCACTTGCACTTATTGTCAAGCTCTATTATAAACAATTCATGAAAAAAATTAGATACCATAAAAACATTGATAATTCATGCGGTTACGATGCACGTTCGATTCTTTTGCATGTGTGTTGTGGGCCGTGTTCTATTGTGCCTGTTTTGCGTTTGCGTGCTAGTGGTTATAATGTCACAGCATTGTTTGCCAATCCGAATATACACCCGCTGAGCGAATACTTACGACGTCGGGATGCCATGCAGCTTTGTGCGGAAAAACTTGATTTGCCTGTAGTGTGGCTTGATGCTGCATGGGATATTCATAGCTGGCTTGCGGATGTAGCAGGGGCAAAATCCGGCACTCCTGCGCGTTGCTCTTATTGTTATGCTACGCGCTTGGATATGAGCGCACGAAAGGCACAAGAACTTGGATTCCAAGTTTTTACATCATCACTTTGTTATTCGCGATACCAAGACCATAAGAGTATTCAGATGGAGGCGAACAGGGCGGCTTTGGCACAGGGTGTGGCATTTTATTATGAAGATTTTAGCGATGAGTGGCAAAAAGGTATCGATATTTCGAAGGAATTTGGGCTTTACAGGCAAGCGTATTGCGGCTGTATTTATAGTGAAGCTGAGCGTTATGCAAAAAAATTACGTGCATATACGAGGGATTCTATGAAAAATTTGCCGATTCAAAACGTTTGACGCATGTTTTGCATAAAGTTGTATTTGGTTGGCCTTCTGCGTGCAAGCGGCGAAATGTTGCAAAATCGGTCTTTTCCCAGAGTGCGAGTGCATTTTCTGTGTTGACATTGCCAAAGCATGTCGAGTTTTGAGTGTGAGGCGTATGTGTGGAAGGGTCAGTGCCGGAGCAGATGTTGAGGTATACACAAGGAGACACTGTTCCTGTTGCGGCAACATACAGACTTCTTTGAATATTTTCGCGACATTGTGTTGTTGTAATGCGGCTAGGCAGGGCGCAATAGAGGCGCACGTCATAAAGGCGCGCTTGTTCTTCTGCTTCTGCCAAGAATGCTGCGGCTTGTGCAAGTTCTTTTATTTTTTCTGGTGGAAGGGCAAGAGCGGCAAGGCTTGGCCTTGGCACGTAGTCAAGTGTGCTTATGACAGCGACATTCACACCTAGGTCATGCATGAGTGCGGGCAAGGCGACAACGGCTTCCATGCGATCGGCGAGCATTAAATAGGCGACATGTATTTCAAGATGTACAGCCATTTTCTTTTTGCGCAAGGCTTCAAGGGCGCGAATGTTTTCGCACACTTTGTGAAAATCTGCTCCGTCGCGCACGGCATTGCTTGTCGCATCTGTTCCTGCAAGGGAAAAAGCGAAAATATCCATCCCACTTTCAAGAATGCGATCGGACGTTTTTTGTGTCAAATGTAGGCCGCAGGATGTTGTGGAAACGAAGCAATCTGCTTTCCGCGCAAAGGCCACGTAATCAAAAAAGTGTGGGTGCAAGAGCGGTTCACCCCAGCCTTGCAGGTGGACGCGGTTTGTTTGGCGCAATAATGGCCAAAGGTTGGCAAATGTCAGTGCGTCCATATGTTGTCCTTGCCATGTGTCGGCCTCGGTTGTATGTGGGCAATATGTACAGCGTGCGCCGCATTGCGAGGTCACTTCCACTTGCATACAGTCCAGCAGGCGCGCCTTTGGGCGTACAAGGTCTTTGACAAGTTCCCATACAGAAGGCGCACGAAAAGCATGATGTTGTAATATTTCAGCGCTAGAGCGGTTAAAAGTTTGGTGTGACAAGGGAAATTCTTGCATGCGATTCCTCCTTAATTGTTTTTTTAAGTTTT
>CAYJHT010000371.1:0-2792 GCA_964369615.1 uncultured Desulfovibrionaceae bacterium | reverse complement strand
AGTTAAACAGATGGTTTTTTTGAAAGGGGGTTTGGGGGAAAACTTTTTTTTCCCCAAAAAAGTTTTCCCCCAAGTGCCTTTTAAAAAAACTTTTAGAAAAAATAAATTATTAGTGGCAGCTGCATCGTAAAATACTGACGAGGAAGAAGGAATATGCTTGACTATAAAACACAACTTACCAAGGACGATGTATCTTTCTTGGAAGGACTTTTCCCCCAAGATGTGTTAACATCAGCGGAAGAAATGCATGTCTATGGCACTGACGCCAGTATGCGCCGCGGTACGCCTCTTGCGGTGGTGCGGGCAAGCCGCGTGCAACAGATACAAGAACTTTTTCGCTGGGCGAATCAGGAACGTGTGCCTATTTATGTACGTGGACGTGGGACGAACCTTGTGGGCGATTGTGTGCCTGTCATCCCCGGTATTGTCGTTTCGACGCTCAAAATGGACGCTATTCTTGAAATATCTAACGAGGACTTTGTGGCGGTGGTGGAGCCGGGTGTCAATACAGGCGTGTTTCAAGCGGCCTGTGAGGCAAAGGGCTTGTACTATCCGCCTGACCCTGCCACAGTCCATTCGTCAACCATTGGTGGCAATGTGATTACGTGCGCCGGCGGCATGCGCGCGCTTAAGTACGGCGTCACGCGGGACTTTGTACTCGGTGTGGAAGTTGTGCTTCCAAATGGTGAACTGGTGCGTTTTGGCGGTCGTAATCATAAGGATGTCGTGGGTTTGGATTTGGCGCGTCTTATGGTTGGGTCTGAGGGGACACTTGGATTTATCAGTAAAATATGGCTGAAACTTTTACCAAAGCCGCAAGCGTCGGCATCTGTACTTGTGGGCTATGAAGACTGCGAGGCGGCGCTTGGAGCTGTGGGCAAGATATTTGCGGCGGGTGTGTTGCCTTGTGCACTTGAATATATTGGTGACAGAATTGTACGCCTTATGGGTGAGCAGGGTAATGTCCCTTGGCCGAAAGATATTGGTGCACTCCTGCTCTTGCGCGTAGACGGCAGTGAAGACACATTGCCCTTTGAAGTGCAAAGTATTGTTGATAATATCCCGACATCCATATGGCATGTGACAGGTATGGGTGCAGAGGAAGAGGCGCTGTGGGAAATACGTCGGCGCATCAATCCCACGGCCTTCTTGCTTGGGCCAAATAAATTGTCTGACGATGTGACCGTGCCGCGTGGCATGCTCACAAAGGCTATACGCATCATTGAAGGTATTGGCGAAAAACACGATGTCACGCTTATTCATTTCGGTCACGTGGGTGACGGTAATATCCATGTCAATTTCCTTTATGACGCGACGGACACGGTGATGACAGAACGCGTCTATGCGGCAAAATATGCGGTAAATAAGGCCTTGCTTGCCCTTGGCGGGACGTGTTCAGGTGAACATGGCTGCGGTATCGTGAAGGATGCAAGCATACAAATCCCCCCGCAGGCGCTTGCGCTCATGCGCGGCGTAAAGGCGGTCTTTGACCCGCGCGGTATCATGAATCCCGGAAAGGGGTATTGATTATGACTGGCTGTGGTCAATCGTGCACTCAGTGCGGCGCGTGCGTTAATTGCTGCCCAGTTTTTCAGCTCTTTAAGAGTGAAGAGTACAGTCCAAAGGCAAAACAATTGCTTATGCAAACCTCGCTCCGCGATGAAGATGCCCTTGATTGGGATATCATGGCAGAGCTTGCAGGGCATTGTACCAGTTGCGGGCGCTGTCAGCGTGCGTGTGCGGTGAAATTATCAGTACCAGACAGGTTGGCACAGGTGCGCGCTCGTCATCCCAAATGGCAGCAATACGCATGGCGCGAATGGGTGCGTCATGGGGATAAATTGTGGCCGCCGGCAAAGGCTTTTGCGCCGCTCATGCCTCAGAGCCTCTTGCCCCCGAAGCTGTCCATTTTACACTCTGCTGCCCTTGCCATGCGTGCGCCGGAGCCTGTCGAAGCGTGGATACGTTTGCGCCCTGTGCAAGACATTGCCGAGGCGTGTGGCGGAACAGACGGAACCTTGCCCTTATCGGGTCAACGTGTGGCGCTCTTTGCAGGCTGTACGGCCTCGCGCTTGCGCCCGCAATGGATTGAAAAAACGACGCACCTCCTTCGTCAGCTTGGCGCGACTGTTTTGGACAATATCAATTTTCAGTGTTGCGGCGGCACCTATGAGCACGCAGGCCTACAAAAAGCCTATCATAGCGCAATCACTCACAATGTGGCGCAATGGAAAACAGCAGAAAAACCTTTAATAATAACATTTTGTGCATCGTGTCTGCACAGTTTGCGGCATTATGCGCATAAGCCTCTTCACTCCTCGCTTTCCCATATATTTGAAGAGGCTTCCTCATGGGTGCAATCCATACGTCCCCTCTCCTCAGTATTGGATTGCACCCTTTTTGAACATACAGAGCGCGCACCTGAAATGATATCCTATCATTCCCCCTGTCATTGGGAAGGTAAGGACGCAGACATACCCTTTTTACGCGCATTGCTCCCGCAACTTGAACAAGGTTCGGCGCTGTGTTGCGGTTTTGGCGGCGTCTTGAAATTGCTTAATCCGACGCTCAGTAAAGATTTAGCAGAACAGTGCTGGAAAGGCCTTGCAGGCGGCAAAGCGCACGCTGTTTTGACAGGATGCAGTGGTTGTGTTATGCAATTAAGTGCGCACGCGCCGGAGCATGCCTCTGTGTATCATTGGCTTGATGTGGTGCAGGGTGAGTAATATGTTTTTTTCTGAAAATTTATTTTGTTTTTTCTGAAAGGCTTGTGGGGGGAAACTTTTTTTGGG
>CAYJHT010000370.1:0-2805 GCA_964369615.1 uncultured Desulfovibrionaceae bacterium | reverse complement strand
GGGGAAAACTTTTTTTTCCCAAAAAAAGTTTTCCCCCAAGAAAAAAGTTTTCCCCAAGACCCTTTCAAACAAAGGAAAGTATGATGCCTTGTCTTCTTGCGTCACCGGTACAGGTGCGCGATAATATCCACGCCCTCAAGGCCTATGTGCCGGGCTTAAGTATTGATGAAATCCGCGAAAAATACCAGTGCGAACGCATTGTAAAAATGGCAAGCAATGAAAATGCCTTGGGTGTGTCGCCCTTAGTGCAAGAGCGCCTTTGCCGCCATGCAGGCGCGGTCTTTCGTTATCCTCAAGGTGGCAATCCGCGCCTTGTGAAAGCTCTTGCCCATAAGCATAATGTTGATGAGGCGCGTGTCGTACTTGGCAATGGATCTGACGAAATTATCGACCTGCTCATCCGCGTGCGTTGTGTGCCCTCAGAACATAATATTGTGTGTTTTAATCCGTGCTTTAGCATGTATGTAGTGCAGGGTCAGGTGAATGGCGTGGCGCTGAGACAAGTGCCATTGAATACGGACTTCTCCTTTGCACTAGACGCGTTACGAGAGCAGATCAATGAAAAAACAGCTCTTGTGTTTTTAACGACACCCGACAATCCCTCCGGCTACTGCCCGCCGGCTGAAGATGTTTTACGTTTTGCACAAGATTTGCCCGAAGGCTGCTTGCTTGTGGTAGACGAAGCCTATATGGATTTTGCAGATGAAAAAACTTTCTCCTTGCTTGCACAGGGATGTACACTGGAAAATGTCGCTTTTTTGCGCACATTTTCAAAAAGTTATGGGCTAGCAGGCATACGCCTTGGCTATGGCGTCTTGCCACAAGCCTTGGCAGATGCACTGTGGCGAGCACGGATGCCCTTTTCTGTGAATATCTTAGCAGAAGAAGCAGGGCTTGCAGCGCTTGAGGATGAGGTCTTTTATGCAGAGAGCTTGCGCGTTGTGCGTGAAGGACGTGTGCAACTCACTGGCGGACTGCAAAATTTGGGCTGTACAGTCTGGTCAAGTGTCGCAAACTTCCTTATGTTTGCACCGCCACACACCTTTGATGCGCTCAATGTTTTTGAACTACTCCTCCATAAAGGTTTTATTATTCGCCCATTAAAAAGTTATGGACTTCCTCAGCTGTTGCGTATAAGTGTGGGCACAGAAGAGGAAAACACCGCATTCTTAAAAGCCTTTCAGGATATACTTTCATGACAGCATTAGCGACACATAGGGAAAGCAAAGCAAGTTTGCCTTTCTCATCTACAGGTAATAATGCCGAAAATACCCCTCTGATACAAAATATCGTGTTTCCCGTCATTACTATTGACGGTCCGGCAGGGGTCGGTAAAAGCACCATCGCTCGCGCTTTGGCAGAGCGCCTAGGCATAGCCTTCCTTGATACAGGTGCCATGTTTCGCTCCCTTGCACTACGCGTAGGGACTGACATACTCCACTGCTCAGACGAAGATGCCATAGCCGCTTGTAGCAAAGTCACCTTTGAATTACACGGTGTTGGAACTCAATCGCGCCTTTGTTGCAATGGGGAGAGCATTGGTGAGGAAATACGCACGGAGGCTGTAGGCATCCTCGCCTCACAGCTTGCCACTGCTCCCGTCGTACGCAAAGCGCTCAAACGTGCGCAACGCGCCATAGGACAAGAAACGCCACTGGTCGCAGAAGGCAGAGATATGGGAACAGTCATTTTCCCTACAGCGCGCTGCAAGTTTTTCTTAGATGCCAGTGCACAAATACGCGCCAAACGCCGTCACCTGCAACTTGCAGAACGCGGTGAACATGTCGATATTGTTCAACTCACAGAACAAATACGCCAGCGCGACACCCTCGACCGCGAACGCAGCGTAGCGCCCTTACGACCTGCTGCAGACGCACATGTTATTGATACATCCCACCTCGCGGTGGATGCTGTGCTTGAAGGCATGCTCAGCACCGTTTTACGACTTGCATAATTAACGAGTCATTAGTGTTAAATGTTTTGAATTTTTGAGGTTTTCATGCATATTTTGACCATTCCTTGTAAGGAAGGCCAAGTGTTTCCCGTTTGTCCCACGCCACTCACTGAAGTGGAAACGCATTTAAGTCGCGTTCGTCCCTTGCCTATTTGGCCTGTGGGCACCGTCCTATCTGCTGGTAATAAAGATATATTTCGTGTTGTTGGACGTGTTCTTCTGCTGCTTGGCGATTCCGCCCACTCTACCCACTGCCCCATGTTGAAAACACTGACGCCTGTGCATGGGGGGGAAATGATGTTTAAGGTCAATCGCGCCGCAAAGGCTTTGGCATGGATTACCCTCTCTGATAAGGGTGCGTGCGGAGAACGAGAAGACACGAGTGGCCCTGCAATCGGCGAGGCTATTCGCAATGCTATGCCTCTCTCCCATGAACAAGGCTTCCTCCTACCAGATGACGAAAATGCCCTACGCACTCTTCTTCTTGAACTGGCCTTTGGGCAAGGATATGATCTTATTATTACGACAGGTGGTACAGGTCTTGGTGAGCGCGACGTCTCTCCCGAAGCTACCTTGCGCGTGATAGATAAACGCCTTCACGGCTTTGAACATGCTATGATGCAAACGAGTCTCAGCAAAACGCCTCATGCCATGATCTCACGTGCAGTCGTCGGTGTCATAGGCAAGAGCATCTGCATAAATTTGCCCGGCAGCAAGAAAGCCGTCCTTGAAAATTTGCAGGCTATTCTTCCCGCACTGCCTCATGCGCTGGAAAAGCTTCAAGGAGATGAAAGCGATTGTGCGCGATTGTGACACTCTTTTTAGTAATTTGAAAATAATTTGAAAAGCAC
>CAYJHT010000369.1:0-2809 GCA_964369615.1 uncultured Desulfovibrionaceae bacterium | reverse complement strand
GTTGGCGCTCTCTGATGAGAAAAGGGCACGCGTGCTTTTCTAAGAATTTTTCTGCACTCTCTGACGATAACTGTGAACCTTCAAACTGTCTCACGAGTATTCTAAAATCATAATTGCCAATAGTTCACATAATCGGAACAAGGTAGGTCGTATGCGGGAAAAGTAAAAATTTTTTTACTAAATCGCTTGCGTTTTTTGTGAGAGTATGTCAAGAAAGAAACTTGGTGACGGTGGCACGGCATTTCGGATACATGTTGTGTCAATAAAAGTTGCGAAAGTAACTTATATACAGCACTTTTTACGGTCATTTATGACCACCTATTCAATGAATAAGGAAGGAAAATCATGAAAAGACTTGTTACCTTGCTCCTGACTGCCGGCATGTTGCTCGGCGCCGCTTCCGGCGCATCCGCCATCGACTTCAAAGCCAAAGGTCAGTGGATCTTCGGCTTTGGTGGACTGGATGCCAGCTTTTTTGAAACACGCGGTCAAGGCAGCGGCGGCGACACCTTCGCAGCCATGCAACGCGTGCGCTTGCAATTAGAAGCCATCGCTTCTGAATCCTTGTCCGGTACCGTCATGTTCGAAATCGGCGACACCGCATGGGGTAATTTTGGCACTGGCGGTGCTCTCGGTGCTGACCGCCCCATCATCGAACTTCGCGGCGCCTACATTGACTGGGTTGTGCCTAGCACAGAAGTCAAAGTGCGCATGGGTATCCAGCCCATCGCCTTCCCAAGCGTTGCCGGCGGCGCAGCTATTATTGATGACATGACCGCAGGTATCGTCGTCTCCGCACCGATCAACGACATGTTCGGTGTCACAGCTGTGTGGGCGCGTCCTTACAATGATAACTACGCTGGCTTTAACCAGGTCACGGACACCAATGGTATTTATCAGAACTCAGGCAACTATCTTGATAACATAGATATTTTTGCACTTATGTTGCCAGTCACCGGTGAAGGTTGGAAAGTAACGCCTTGGCTGTCCTATATGGCCGTTGGCAGAAATGCTGTTTATGGTACGCCCACAGCTACGGGAGTTGTTCCTCCAGTGGGTCCAGCTTGGCAGAACAACGCCAATGGAGCTCTTAATAACTATCTAGTCGATGGTTTGTTGCCACGCTGGGCGAACCTTGCGAATGCTCGTGGTGCGCGTGCCTATGCTGACGCATTCTTTGTTGGTTTGCCTATGGCCTTCACATTTGATGCTATCAATGTTGAACTTGACATTAACTACGGCAGCATAAGCGGTCTTGGTGATATGCCCGGCATCCTTCCGAATGAAACTTGGAGCCTTGATCGTCGCGGTTGGCTCATCAAGGGTCTCTTCGAGTACAAGATGGATTGGGGTACTCCTGGTATCTTTGCATGGTACGGTTCCGGTGACGACGGCAATCCTGAGAATGGTTCCGAAGTTATGCCTGTCATCAATCCAGCCGGTAACTTCACTTCCTTCATGGGTGACGGCGAATTGGGCTGGTCCATTTGGGGCAATGGCCTCGGCTATGACAATATGTTGACCTATGCTGGTACATGGGGCTTCGGCTTACAGATCAAGAACCTTTCCTTCATGGAAGACTTGAGCCACATTATCCGTGTTGCGTACTGGAATGGCACAAGCAGCCCAGAATTGCTTGAAGATGGCGTGATTGCTGGAATGCCTGGCACAGGCAATAGTGGTTCTTACATGTATATGACCACGAAGGATCACCTCATTGAAGTTAACGTAGACAGCACCTATCAAATTTATGAAAACTTGCAAGCTGTCTTGCAATTGGGCTATATTGCAAATGGTTTCAGCGGCGGCAACAATCGTTGGAGCGCCATTTACGACAAGAAAGACGCTTACAAAGCGGCCTTGATTTTTAACTACAGCTTCTAAGTCGTCTTAGTCAGTAAGACAAGCCTTTACATGATTGAAGGGAGGGGTATTGTGCCTCTCCCTTTTTTCGTGCTCTGTGGCGAAAAATGTAAGGAAGTTTTTTTGAATACTTACAGGAAAAACCCCGAAAAAATCAACAAATTGCTTTTCGGACTTTTTGTATAAACTCGTTTCGTGCGATAGGGACGGCGCCAAGGGCGAGCATGTGTGGTGTTTCTTGTTGGCAGTCGAAGAGTTGGTAGTTTTGTTCTTTGAGGTGGCTTGTGAGTGTATGGAGAGCGAGTTTTGAGGCGTCGCTTTTTGTGTGGAACATGGATTCCCCGAAGAAGGCTTTGCCGATGCTGACGCCGTAGATGCCGCCGACGAGTTCTGTATTGTGCCAGCATTCGACGGATTGGGCGTGGCCTTGCCTATGCAAGTGGATATAGGCTTCTTGCATTTCGGGGATGAGCCACGTGCCTTGTTGTCCGGGTCGGGGTGTGTGTGCGCAGGCGGAGATGACATCACTGAAGGCGGTATTGAGGGTGCAGTGAAGGTGTGTGTTTCGTATTTTTCGCAAGAAGCGTTGTGGGAAGCGGATATTGTCGAGTGGGAGGACGCATCGGGGGTTGGGTGACCACCAGAGGATGGGGCTGTCGGCATTGTACCACGGAAAGATGCCTTGGCTGTAGGCGAGGAGCAGGCGTTCGCAGCTCAGGTCGCCGCCTATTGCCACGAGGCCATCGGGTGTGGCTGTATGGATGGGGGGGAAGGGAGTATTTTCAAATAAATAGACGGGCATATGTGTTCATCTTTCTTTTATATGGCTCTTGCCTTAAGTCAGTTTTTTTTATAGGGAAAATCGAAATATTACAGACTAAAATCGTAAAACACTCTTTCCATATTCTCTTTAAGAGCGCCGATTGTTGAGTTAAACAGATGGTTT
>CAYJHT010000368.1:0-2837 GCA_964369615.1 uncultured Desulfovibrionaceae bacterium | reverse complement strand
AGGGGGGTTTGGGGGGAAAGCTTTTTTTTTCCTAAAAAAAAGTTCCCCCCCAAGTATCTTTCAAAAAAATCTTTTAGCCTTTACAGGGCACTAGTTGATTCTTCTTAAAAAAGACAACTTTTGCAAGACATGTTTTGATATGGCAACTTCTCACAGGTTAATATTTACCCGTGCCGCAAGCACAGCCAACGCCGCTTGCGTCAATTGTAGCGCCACAGGCAGTTATGGGAACAGTTCCCGGAACCGCACCGCAGGCCTCATCAAACCATTCTGCCATTTCGGTCTTTGTGGGAACACGGCCCGTGACTTTGACTACACCGTCAATGCTCACCGCTGGCGTAGACAAGATACCTGCCTGCATAATTTCTTTTAAATCAGATACTTTAACGACAGTTACATCATTGCCTCTGGCGGCGGCTACTTCTCGCACAAGGCTTTCAGCTTCATTGCATTTTGCACAACCAGGTCCAAACACTTTGACTTTCATGACATTTCCTTTTTTTATAATGTTATAGAATGTAGGGGCCCACCATATTGAAGAGCCAGCCTACAAGGGTAAACATGATCCACAGATACACGAGGAAGGTTGCCTGCAATTTCCACGTCATAATCTGACGCAGGAGCATAAATTCCGGAATACTCGCCGCCACAGAGCTCATGCAAAAAGCCAGTGTCGTGCCAAAGGGCATGCCTTTTAAAATCAGGCTCTCCATCACAGGCACGATACCCGTTACATTGGAATAGAGAGGAATACCCACAAAAACAGCTGTCGGCACCGTCCACCATTCACCCGCTCCAAGGTTTTCGGCAAACCAATTTTCCGGAACAAAACCATGCAAGCCCGCGCCTACGCCCACGCCTATAAATACCCACTTCCACACGCGCTTAAAAATACTGCGTGTTTCAGAATACGCAAAGGTATGGCGATCACGAACGCTTAATCGTGGAGTCGTGCTCCCATCTTCAGCGGGCGTATAGGTAGGCGCATGCTGCATCGCCTCGGCAATAAATGGCTGTAACCACCGCTCAGCGCGTAAGGTATCCATGACAATACCTCCCACAATGCCCGCCGTCAACCCGACTATAACATACAGCAAAGTAAACTTCCAGCCCAATAAACCCCATAGGAGCACCACGGCTATCTCATTGATAAGGGGCGAGGTAATGAGAAAAGACATGGTGATACCTATGGGAATACGTGCGGTGGTAAAGCCCAAGAATAAAGGTATGCTTGAACACGAACAAAAGGGCGTTACAGCGCCAAAGGTGGAACCAAAAATATAGCCCACACCACGCCCCTTGCCTGCCAAAAAGTCTCGCACCCTCTCCACATTGAGCGATGCCCGCGCAAATCCAATAATATAAATAAGCGCCACCATAAGCATAAGAATTTTTACCGTGTCATACAGGAAAAATTCTAAGGAATCAGCGACATGAACAGACCAATTCCCCCAGAGTGTGGCACGGTCTACTTCAAGAAATGTATACACAAGCCAGTGTGAGGCTGGTAAAATATAGGTGTATACCAATACCCATAGCACGCCTAAGGCCAAGACCGCGGCAAAGTATGTCCTGTTCCATGTTCCCAATAAAGGACGCGCTGCCTTCTGTTCCGTTGTCATGATGCTACTCCGATCTCATACGCTCATAATTACTCAAAAAATCCGTAACACGCCTGCGCAATGCTTCAAGTGTGTCATCAAATGCCGCTTGTACAGCTGTCTCGTCACCTTCTGCCTTGTCAGGGTCGGGCATGCCCCAATCGAGGCGTTTTACAGAGCCGATGTAGGCCGGGCACGCCTTTGCCGCTGCTGACGCGCACAATGTGATGACTACATCCGGCTTTGCAGGCAAATCATCCCATGACGTACTTGCAAGCCCTTTCGTGTCGATGCCTGCTGCCATAAGCGTTGAGAGCGCGCGCGGGTGTACTCGTCCCGTCGGCTGACTGCCGGCGCTCATGACACATATCTCAGTAAGATTTTCCTGCACCGCTCTGTGGCGCAGCAAGGCTTCTGCCATGATGGAGCGGCAGGAATTACCCGTACACAAACACAAAATATTCATAATGACTCCTTTGAAAAACCTTTTCTCTGCATGCTTTGTAGGCCTGCTCTTTATTCAACAATTGATGAAGTGTCGAAATGTGTGCATAAAAAAACACAAGGCGTGCGCTAAGACCTACAGTCATGTGAACTATACTACAGAACAGCAGATTTCTACTGCCCAAGACCTTCGGCAGGCAGTCTTTGCGGCAATATTCCCGGAGGAACATCGCTGGCAGCACGGCAGCGCACACAATGCTCAGGATCCTTTGTGCAGCATTCTTCCGTCAAGTACGCCACAACATCGAGCATGACAGCCAGATGCGCCTTATAACGCATAAAGCGCCCTTCTCTTTCCACATGCGCAAGGCCACTATTCACCAATGCCTTCAAATGAAAGGATAAATTGGTTGACGGGATATCCAAATATTGCGATAATTCGCCAGCCACAAGCCCTTCAGGCGCGTGCTTCACAAGAAGTCGAAAAAGCTCCAAGCGCACGTCCGATGACAATGCCTCGAAAATTTTACATGCGTGTTTCGTTTCCATAAAACAACAATTCAACACTATTTGAAATATGTCAAGAGGAAAGTCATGGTCGTGTCTATTTTCAAGTAACAATCCTAATTGTTTGAAGTATTTTCAGTAATGCGCGCCAAGTACTCTTGAGACTGTTTGAAAGTTTACGATTGTTGTCAGAGAATGTACAAAAGTTCTTCTAAAAAAAAGTGTGTGTTTTTCATTAAAAAGCGCCTAGTTAAACAGATGGTTTTTTTGAAGGGGGGTGTGGGG
>CAYJHT010000367.1:0-2840 GCA_964369615.1 uncultured Desulfovibrionaceae bacterium | reverse complement strand
CCCCCAACTACCTCGTTAAACAGTTGTTTTTTTTGACGGGGGGGGGGGGGGGCAACTTTTTTTTCCCAAAAAAAGTTTCCCCCTACAAGCTTTTCAGAAAAAAACAAACTTTCAGAAAAAAACAAACTACGAGGGTGCTTCTGTTTCATTGATTGTAGGGGGTGGTATTTTCTTAAAACCGGTTCCTACGAAGAATGTTTCCTTGCTTTCCTGACGAGAGCTTTTGGGTTTGAAGGACTTTACTGTTGTAAATTGCCGGCGCATGGGTTGCAGTAAGTCTTGGATATCAGGTCCCATAAAAATTTTTACCACGAAGGCGCCTCCCTTTTTAAGGTAAAGTTGCGCGACATTCAAGGCTTCTATGCACAGCTCTAGTGAGCGGGTTTGGTCGGTGAATTTTGTGCCTGTTGTGCGTGGTGCCATGTCGCTTATGACGACATCAAAGGGTGCGATTTTTTGCAAATGTTGTTCAAAGACCTCAGAGCGATTAAAAACATCTTCCTGTAAAAAAACAATATTTTTAGGAAAAACCGTATCTGTTTCTTGGATATCGCAGGCGAGCACGATGCCTTGTTCTCCCACTTTTTCAGCTGCGCCGAGCGACCATGACCCGGGTGCTGCTCCGAGGTCAAGCACCTTCATGCCTTTGCGGAAAATTTTAAATTTCGCGTCAATTTCTTTGAGTTTATATACTGATCGTGCAGGATAATTTTGTTCTTTGGCGCGGCGAAAGTAGTAGTCTCTGTATTCTTTCATATTTTCCTTAGTTGTATAAAAAATTAAAAAACAGCGAGTTTGTGTAGTATTCAGCGACTGATGAGGCGCAGGCTGTCTTTTCATAGTTAAGAGGTATGTTTTTTGCATCTCTCTGCGAGGTGTCAAGAAACGGACAGGTTTTTACTTAACATGCTTATATAATAGTAATTTTAGATATTATATAAAATCGTTGCATAACTTGCAAGAGTGTATATATAATAAAGAAGTTTTATAGCCAAGTGATTTTACTAGGGAGAATGGAGAAAGTTATGCTTGAAAACGAGCGCCCCCTACGTCGCGTTCTCTTTGACCATCAAGGTCGAAAGGTTACTTTGAGTTCTGGCTCAGAGGCTTTTGTTCGTCTTGATACTGAGCAGCATCCTGACGTGCATGTCATCTTGGGTGTGGGGTCTTTGTTGCACAAGGATGGAATGGCTCAGGCTTTACCTCATCCGTCGCTTATGGACGTTTTTCATGACGGTTTTGATGGCGAAATGTGTGCTACAAATATTTATTGGCTTGATAACATACACTTTATCACGAGTATGTTGGCGCAAAATCCTTTGTGGCTGAAAGAGATGCCGGCACATTGGACAAAGCTTGGTGAAAATGACGCTGTCGCATTCTTGCAGGAGCAAAAGCAGGAAGGTAAGCGTGTGGCGGTGTGGTGGTTTAAGCAAAATATTCGTTTGTTTCCTTCGTTTTGGGCGCCGCTCTGGGGTCAAATGGAGGGCTGGTTTTTGCGTGCTGCTCGCGATTTGCAATCGCGCACTTGTTACCAAGGTCAAAAGCCTATTGTGTATTTGACGGGCAATAGCCGGCAGCTTTTGCACAGCGAGTTATCATCGGCTTTTTCTGCTCAGGGATTTGATGTGATTTGCGCAGAGCAAGGCAAGAGTTTGCGTGATGTTTTGAGTGACACACCGCCTTCGCTTGTGTGTGCGGTGAACTTGCATGGCCTTGATGTTGAGGGCACGGATTTTGCGCTTTTGCAGGCTCTTGGTATTCCTGTTGCGGCGTGGTTTGTGGATAATCCTTGGCATGTTTTGTCGGGCATTCGTCTTCCTTGGTGGCAGGATGTTCATATTTTTGTGACGGATGCTTCCTTTGTTCGAGATTTGCAGAAGAAGGGTGCGACGAAGGTGCATCATTTGCCTCTTGCTGCGTCTGACCACATGTTGCAGTATAGTGGGGAAGTTTCGCCTTCTGTAGGTGTAAGTGCGGCACAAAATGCGGCTTGTACCTTTGTTGGCAGTGCTTCTTTTCCGGATAAGGCGAATTTTTTTGCTGCGGCGCGGGTTCGTCCTGAGCTTATGCAGCGTGCTATGGATATGCTGGAGGAAGGGCAGCGTCCGCATTTTAATTGGTGGGCGTACCATACGGGTGTGCAGTTGTGGCCGGGTTATGGGATTCGCTGTGTGGGTCTTGGTGCGGAGGAGTGTTCTTTGCGTCAGCGCACAGAGTGGTTGCAGGCCTTGTTGCCCTTGGGTCTTGCTCTTTTTGGTGACAGGGCTGCGTGGGGATTGCTTCTTCCGGACGCGGATTCTGCAGTTTTTCAGTCTCCTGTGGATTATTATACTGAGCTGCCTGCTATTTATAATGCGGCCAACACGGTTTTGAATGTGACATCGCTTCTTTTGCCTGAGGGTCTTACGCAGCGTCATTTTGATGTATGGGCAGCTGGTGGTTTTTTGTTAACCGATAATACAGGCGGCTTGGATATATTTCCGCAAGAGTTGACGCGTCACACTTCTTTGGCGCATCACAGTCATTTGCCGCATGCTTTGAAGCGTTTTAGCGATAATCAGCGACAGGAGCTTGTGCAGGCATGGCAGGAGCTTGTTCGTGAGCATCATACGTATGCGCATCGTATCGCGACCATCTTGGACGCATGCGGCTGTTAACATGCTGAAAACAAGCAACAAAAAACTTTTTTCATAAAAATACAAAAAAACGCTTGCCAAACATCCCCAACCTTGCTAGAACTCTTTTCACGCGAGGGGGCGAAAGTGTCCACAAGCGCTAACTACGGAGCGGTAGTTAAGACGGTTATAACGCCGGCCTGTCACGCCGGAGGCCGAGGG
>CAYJHT010000366.1:0-2844 GCA_964369615.1 uncultured Desulfovibrionaceae bacterium | reverse complement strand
CCCACACCCCCCTTCAAAAAAAACCATCTGTTTAGCTAGACAATCGGCACTCTCAAATGGAAGAGTAACAAAAATATAAAAGAATTTATTTAGAAACACCCCCTAGTATTACAGTTGTAAATATTGAAATAGCAGTAATAAACTCTCAAAATCGCGAGTGACCATGTAAACCAAAGTATCATTCGAGAACTGTTTTTTCACGTTAAACAATTGGTTTTTTTGAAAGGGGGGACCTGCCCAAAGGGTGCCGAAGGCATAGCCCTCAGGCGAAGAACGAGCCTTAGGGATACAGAGAGCAGAGCTGTGGGAGGAAAACTTTTTTTTCCTAAAAAAAGTTTTCCCCCCACAAGTCTTTTCAAAAAAAAATACGTTAAAAAATATCTTCAAAGAGAATACTATGTCTATATTTACACGCGCATACAGTATGGGATTTGCTGCACTCATTATGTCCCTTAGCATTGTTATTTCACGCTTCATGGGGCTTGCGCGAGATAAAGTAATCTCATGGCAATTTGGCACCTCGCCAGAAGCAGATTTATATTTTGTCGCCTTCGTCATCCCGGATTTTATAAATTATCTGCTGGCTGGTGGCTATGTATCCATCACACTTATGCCCCTCCTCTCAAAATATTTTTCCCCGAGCCATTCAAGCGAAGAAAGAAAGAATCAAGAAGCAGATGGCTGGCGCTTCTTCTCAAGCGTCTTCTGGTGGGCACTTATCGCCATAAGCCTTTTAACACTCACCGCATGGATATATGCAGACAACCTCGCACCCTACGTCGCACCGGGATTTGACGCCGAACACAAAGCACGACTCGTCACATTCTTACGCATTATTCTTCCGGCACAAATTTTCTTCGTCAGCGGTGCATGCTTCTCTGCCCTGCTCTTCCTGCGAAAACAATTCTTTGTACCAGCACTCACACCCCTCATCTATAACGGATGCATCATACTTTGCGGTGTGCTTTTCCCCATTATAGGCATCTCCACAGGCATGGAAGGCTTCTGCATAGGCGTCACGATTGGCGCTGCTATTGGCGCATGGATATTACCCGCATGGGCAGTAGCACGACACGGCCTTACACTTCATCTATCCTTTACACACCCACGCATGAAAACATTCCTCATAATGGCACTGCCCCTCATGCTCGGACAATCTGTTGTCATGCTCAACGAACAATTCCTCCGCATCTTCGGCTCCATGGCAGGCGAAGGCACCGTCAGCCTACTAAGCTACGCACGACGACTGTCACAAGTCCCCGTAGGCATGGTGGGACAAGCACTCGCAGTCGCATCCTACCCATTCCTAGCCACACTCGCCGCAGAACAACGCATGGACACCTTCTATGAAACACTAAGAACAGCAATCCGCACAAGCATCGCAATCCTTTTACCTGTAAGCGCATGGCTCATTGCCGCCGCTCTTCCTGCTACAGGCATTATCTTTGAAGGCGGCGACTTTGGCATCCAACAAACACACCTTGCCACACCGCTCTTACAGATTCTCCTCCTAGCTGTCCCCCTCTGGGGCGTGCAAATGGTACTCGGACGCGCATTTTATGCCCTTGGGGACACACTCACACCCGCTCTCTGTGGCACCGCAGTCACATTCCTTACTGTGCCCGCATTTTACGCAAGCGCCGCACTCCCCATGCCCCTTGGTATCTCAAATGCAATGGCCATTGCCCTTGTCAGTATTTCCGGAGTGTTACTTTATATAGCAATCATTGTCGCTATATGGAATAAAAACCACGGCTCTAAAGCCTTTTCTGAAACACTTCCCATGACAGTACAAGGCATTATTATAAGCACGCTTGCCGCTATAGCCGCATACTTTGTCGCACAGCAAAGCTTGCACTATACAACACAATGGCACAATTTCTTTGCCTATACCCTCTCCCTTGGCACAAGCTTTATCATATTTTTGGGCGTATATATATTATTAACACGCACATGGGCACCAGCTCTCTATACACCCATAAAAAATATGATTTTGAGGAAGAAACAGTCGTGAATATAGAAGCCTGTCCCCCACGACTTCTCACAGAGCACAAACCATGGCTCTTCTTTGCAAAGCCAGCAGGCCTGCACACAGTACGCGCAGGCAAAAAAGGCGGCGGAAAAAGCCTTGAAGATATCATCCCCCGGCTCCTTCCTGAGGAAATGCCAGAAAGACAAGTTTTTCTCTGTAACCGTTTAGACGCTGCCACCTCCGGCATCGTCGTCGGCACCTATGATGCAGAGGCCGTGAGCATCTGGCGAAACATGGAACAGGCAAAGCAGTGTCGCAAGTTGTACGTGGCGCTTGTAGCTGGTCATAAAGACAATCCACCGCCTCAGATGTGGACAGTGCCCTTTGCCCTTGACACACACAAGCGTAAAATCAGCCGCGTTCTTCCTACACGGGCTGAGACAACACGACACACACAATTTTTGCATCTCAAAACATTAACCCACGCAGAATGTGTACACTACGTGCGATACACACAAGATGTTATGCATCATTCCTTTCATTTGGGAGAGGAATGTCTTTTTCAAGACAGAGATATACACCTTGTAGGCTGCCGCATTTACCAAGGCGCTCGCCACCAAATTCGCGCCCATGCTGCACACAGTGCCTATCCCCTCTGGTGTGATGTACGATACGCACAAAGACAGATTCCAGCGCAGGAGGAAGTCTTTTTCTTGCATCATGGGGCATTATTTTTGCCGGACATAACTGTCACTTGTCTTCCGTCATGGGTACAATGCGCGACACCGGACATACAAAAAATTATTGTACAATTTTATGAAGAAACACTGAAAAGATTTTTTAGTTAATCCATTAAACTATTAAGTATTAAT
>CAYJHT010000365.1:0-2864 GCA_964369615.1 uncultured Desulfovibrionaceae bacterium | reverse complement strand
AAAAAAACCGTAAACCGAAACACACTTGTCATCAAGCTGTTTCCACAGCTTCACACTCGTGTGCTTCTCGTCATCGCGGAAGTGGAATATGAGACAAAAGGCGGCTGACGTCAACAACTTTTTTCACTTTTTTGAAAATATCTTTTCTATTTTTTTATTTCAACATCTTACGATAACGGAAAGAATGCAAACAATCTTTGTTATGCTATAGCACACACCATCCCTCTTTTGAGCAGCGACACAGCAAACTCTCAAAATCCTAGGCGCTTTCATCTTAATCTACGCAGCAAATCAAGCTTGCAAGTTGATACTCTCCCAATTTCTACCGTCCACTCACACTATCCCGTTTGCGTTTTTACAATGCCTGCGAAATTTGTGGCTTTTGGCGTTGACTGAGTATCTGCCTAAAAGAGAGTATTTATTTAATGATATCGTGATTTTTTCAAAAGAAAAACCGCTTTTTCCATCGCATACATGTATCCACCTCGTGTTATCTTTTACTGTGCGACACGAAATAACATGCTAACTTTTTTTGCTTTTATTTATTTAATTATTCACTTCGTGACTCAATCTTCATAAAAAAACATTTCCTTTACAAATGAAACAAAATATCGTAAAAAAGGAATCCGAAGTTATTGCCAAATAGCTTTTAAGCCAAACACAGAGGACTTTGCGCCCTGTGTGGAGGACAATATGGAACAGAAGGATTTAGAATTTTTCCGTAAGTTTTTGCAAGACATACTTGATGAAGCCCAATCAAAGGCCGACTCAACTATTGAAGAGCTTACAGACAGCAATGAGATTTTTGCAGACCCGGCAGATCGTGCCACTGCTGAGTCCGATCGTTCTTTTACCTTACGCATTCGCGATCGTGAACGTCGTCTTGTTCGAAAAGTCCATGCAGCACTTGGACGTATGGAAGACGGCACCTATGGGATTTGTGAAGAATGCGGTGATGATATTGGCGTCCCGCGGCTCAAGGCACGCCCTGTTACGCGTTTGTGCATCGTTTGTAAAAGTCGGCAAGAAGAAGAAGAACACTTGCGCGGCGAATAAACATACTACCAGCACGATAAAGCTCTTTATGCCTTTTCGTGCTCAATTTGGCCTATTCTGTTGGGAGAGAGGGACGTTTCCATAAAACACCCACTCTCCTTTTTTTCTTTACAACGAGCGAGCAAGAAATGGATGCCCACGTTTTTCGTCGTCTTTGCGACAGCCTTTGCCCTTTATTACAAGGCGCACGCTTAGAAAAAATCTACTCCCCTGCTGAACATGTTATCGTCTTCACTGTGTATGCGCAAAAACACAAGCGCCATCTTGTTTTTCGCTCAGGACGACAAAATCCATTTTGCTACATAAGCGCAGAACGACCTGTTGCCCTCGCCCACCCTCCTGCCCTCATTATGCGCTATCGCAAGTATTGTGCAGGCAAACGCATTGTTTCGTGCACCAGCGACTGGCTTAAACGTAGAATATATTTATTGTTTCACACGCACAACCCTTCTTTGACAGAGGCGGAAGCTGTGATTGCCGAAACGTGGCTCGTACTCGACATGCGCGAAGGCATACAGCTTGTTCTCGGTAAATGTCCCATTCCAGAGGAAGACAAGACACCTGACACGTGCGACACCATATGGCCTGAGCCGCATCGTATTGACGATGCACTGGACAATTGGCGTCAATGGCCCATTATGACACCAGCTTTACGGCGCACATTACCCCACCTTGATTTGCTTGACAAACAAGCTCTTATTCTGGATCTAGAAGCAGGCGGGGGTGATATTTTTTCGTATTCACAAGAGCAAGAAAGTACTGAACTGTCAGCATGGCCATTGCCGAAAGAACTCATGAAGGAGCGCCTTGAGCGCGTTTTTGAAAATCCTTTGGATGCCACATCATTTGCAGGTGATGCGATAGTCTTGGGAAAAGCAGCGGCGCGCTTACGCAACAAGGCAGCGCTTCCTCATGAGCGTGAAGTAGCGCGACTGACACGCCTTTTTGAAAAACTTGATCTGGAGGAAGAACGCCTCAATGCCCTACTACAACTCCATGAGGATGCTTTACTGCTGCAAAATGTTTTGTGGCAATATCCACCGGATACGAAACAAAACTCCATTGAGATAATTCCCACAGACAGCAATACAGCACTTCCTTTGCGACGTATCACCTTAGATCCTCGCTTAACCTTACGTGAAAATATGCAAATGTTTTTTCATAAAGCAGGGCGCGGTAGGCGCGGACTTGATTTTTTGCAGTCGCGCCGCTCTACTCTTACAAAACAACTCGAGACTGTACAACAACGTGCTCTTGCAGCACACGCAGGCGCGCATGAAAACGCGCTACCTCCTTCCGGAACACAACAAAGCCAACATGTAAACACGCAACAAGCAGATGTCCCGCATGGTATCCAAGCCTTTTCCAGCTCTGATGGTTTCATAATTTGGCGTGGGAAGGATGCCAAGGGCAATGGCGCCGTATTGCGCGCAGCTCACGCACAAGATTTGTGGTTACACGTCGACGGTGGTCCAGGTTCGCACTGCGTCATTCGCCGTCATTTCAGCGGTCAAGAGATACCAGAGCGCACCCTCCATGAAGCAGCTTCATTAGCTGCTGTCAAAAGTTGGCAAAAGGACAATCCTTATGCCGACATCCTCTGTGCACACGTGAAGCATGTGAAGCCTATGCGCAATGCAGCCCGTGGCATGGTTCGTATTGACAAGGTATTACAAAGTTTTCGTGTAAGTATTGATGGAGATATTGAACAAAAGCTCGCACTCTAATATGTGACTATTGATAAAGATTTTTTTAAGTTTATTTTATTTTTTCGGAAAAACTTGTGGGGGGAAACTTTTTTTGGGAAA
>CAYJHT010000364.1:0-2865 GCA_964369615.1 uncultured Desulfovibrionaceae bacterium | reverse complement strand
TTCCTAAAAAAAGTTTCCCCCCAAGAAAAAACTTAAAAACTTAAAAAATCTTTCCCCTTAAAAAACCAATCCGGAGGGTGGAAAGAACCCTCCGGATGTCCCGTCTTTGGCCTGTCACAGCTTCGAAGATAAGTGCCGACCCACAGTAGATGCGTACTTATCTTCTGACAGTAATATGATCGCCGTCTCTGCGCGCGCTCCTTGTTGTGTACCGCCATATCATGGCAGAAAGTGTGCTGCGCCGCATGTCCCTTGTCTGAAATTTGTGTCTGTATGAATTTTTTGAACATGTTTTTTCTGGTCATCGTCTCTGTATGAGGGCTTTGTGTCGTGTCGATTCTCATGTAAGGACGCGCTTTCTAGGGGGGATGTGGTGACCAAACATCGCGTCCTTGAACTGTTTTTTAGAAGGAAAAGCTATGCCCCCGTCCATACGGAGGCACTGCTCAACCTGTCGTCTACTGCAAGCAGTGCTGACATGTGCCGCGTGGGTTCCACTGTAAAAGTTGTGTGGCCTTCTCCAGAAGAACCCTTCGAGCAACATTTTTGTGACATAGTGCCACCTTTTTTTATGGCTTGTGTGCAGTCTTTAAGACCGACCCGGAGGGGGAAAAGCCCTCCGGGTCTCCCGTCTTTGGTCTGCCACAGCCTATATATCAAAGGTGATTGTAAGCTCCCCATGAGCCGACTCTCACCTTCGGCAGTATGATAATGTGTTTCTCACTTAAGCTTTCAATTATGCGACTAGCCGCCGATAATCTGCTGCGCCATTTGTGGCAAAGAGTTTGCCTGTGACAACATAGCCACAGCACTCTGAGTGAGAATCTGGTTGCGCACAAATTCTGTCATTTCTGTCGCAACGTCCACATCGGAAATCCGAGACTCAGAAGCTTGCAAGTTCTCAGCTTGGATGTTCAAGTTGTTAATAGTCTCTTCAAGGCGATTCTGAATAGCACCAAGATGTGCACGAATCTTATCCTTGGAAACAATAGCTTCATTAATGGCGTCTAATGCTTCACCAGCTGCTTCCTGCGTGGAAATGGTGCTGCCTGCAGGGGAAAGGCCATCGAATGCATCAGCAAAGTATTCAGCTGTTTCTATGAGGCCTTGTGCGTTACCGTTGAGACCACGTGCGCCAGAGGTGGTATCCATGTATCCACCGTTACCTGCTGTACCATCTAAGGCTGTTGCAATGGCGCTATAAACAATCCCTGCTCCTGCTGTCGTGGTACCTGCAGCAACGTCATCGTAGCCTGCATACCCTGTCACTTGCTTCGGTGGATTGCCTGAGTTTGGAATATCCATAGTGACAGTCATTGTGATAGCATCATCGGTAAGGCGTGAATCTACATCTGTTGTTGTATCAATACCATAACCAGCAGTACTGTCAGCAGTCGTGACTGCCTCTTTCATATCAAACCATGCATCGCCAGCTGCACCAGCACCCACTGATGTTGCCGTTTCTGCCATGATTTGTGCAATGTCAGCTGGATAGCCATCGTCTATATTGTTTTGGTATGCGGTAGCATACTCTGCTTCATATGAATCATCATATACTTTTTGCAAGCCAGCTTCTAAGTTCGCAGACCACTCAGTTGCCTTTGAATGAGCAACTTCGTGAACCATATTTTGTATGGCGACTGTTTGCTCTTCTGTTAATGTTGTAGTTCCGAGCGCGGTTTTTGCGTCAGCGACGGCAGTTTCGTACATGCCGAGTGTTCCGGTTGCAGTGTCGCCATAGTAAATTTGATTGTATACTGCATTATATGCTTCTGCGCCAGCTTGCGCGATGTATGCTTTTGAACTCGAATGTGTCTCCACGGGGAATGCTGTCACTTGTGCGATTGTTATACCGGCACCAGTTACTGCAGGCATGGGCAACATGGAGTCCAAGCTGGTGAGGTTACCATCTTCTGCAATCTTTTGTGTAAGATTATGGACAGTCTCCGTAGCAAGTTTTAGTGCGTCTTGTGTCGCGGCGTCGTTATCAGCTTTTTGCGCGGCTGTTTCAGTGCCAGCAGCTACATTGGTGATATACGTAGCTGCCCGAGGGTCAGTTGCGTAGACACTTGCATATGTATAGTCAAATACTTGATCTAATGTGGCCTTTGTCATTTCTGCGTCGGCAGTAGCTTCTTTTGTTGCTAATTCTTTCGCACGTTCAGCCGCTTGCTCCGCAGCGTTTTCTAACGGAATTGCGGGTTGGCTAGGGTCAGAAGGATTGACGAGTCCAGCATAAATTTCATTGTAATGTGTTTCATAACGCTCTTCGTATGTGGCGTCATAAATTTGCTGAGCACTTCTGTCGCGCAATTCTTCATAGCCTGCATTGGTGGGATTGGTTTCCAGTTCGGATTGAATCACCAATTCGTTACCAAGGCCAAGAGCGGCGGCGCGGGTGTCACCGATATTGATATTGTAATAATCTTCCGCAGAGTCGTTGGACGTGCCGAAGTGAATTTTCATCTCACCTGTAGACAGCAGTTCGTCGCCGTTGTATTCGCCGGAGAGGGTACCGTCAAGCAAGTGGATACCGTTGAAGTCTGTCGAATTGGAAATACGGGTGATTTCCGATGCGAGACTTTGGTATTCGGATTCGATCATGAGACGCTGGGTAGAGTTGTAAGTACCCGTGGAGGCTTGTTCTGCCAGCTCTTTCATGCGGATGAGTTGTTCGTCGATAGTTTGGAGTGCGCCGTCTGCTGTTTGGATGAGCGAGATGGCGTCGTTGGCGTTACGTGCACCTTGGTGCAAGGTGGTGATGTCGGCGCGTTGCAGTTCGCGGATGGCGAGGCCTGCGGCGTCGTCTGCTGCTGAGTTGATGCGAAGACCTGAGGACAACCTTTCCGTTGATGTGCTCAAGTT